>JBBQUE010000112.1:0-7860 GCA_038212805.1 Bryobacterales bacterium
CACTGGCCGACGTGGAACGCATGGCCACTGCCGGAGCGACGCGGATTGGGGCCAGCGCCGGTGTTAGCATGGTGCAATCCGTGGAACCCCTAGCCACTAGCTCCTACTGATGGCAACCTGATGGCAATCTGATGGCAACTACGCGTAAATCCATCGTGCGCTTCGAGGAGCGCGCGGAGCTGCTGGACTATCTGCTAGAAGTCTCGGCCGCTACCTCTGAAACGCTCGACCTTGATCGCATTCTGGCGAATGTGGCGGGCCACATCAAGGAAGTGGTCCCTTACGATCTGTTTGCCATTCTGCTGTACAGCGAACGTCAGAAGGGGCTTGCCATACGCTACGCCATCGGGCATCGCGAAGAAGTGGTCCGCAGCCTGACCGTGAAGCTGGACGAAGGCATCACGGGCGCAGCTGCCACGTCCCGCGTGCCGGTATTAGTGGGTGACGTCCGCAACGATCCGCGCTATCTGGCCACCGTGGATGCGGTACGCACCGAACTCGCAATCCCCATGGTGGCGCGCGACAAACTGGTGGGCGTGATCGATCTGCAATCCACGCGTCCCAATGCGTATAAGGAACAGGATGCGGCGCTGTTGCGGCTGATTGCCAGCCGGGTGGCGGTCTCAATCGACAATGCGCGGCTATACCGGCGCGTGGATCGCCAAAACCGCACGCTGCGCACGCTGGCGTACCTTTCGCAGGAGTTCAGCTCCATTCTGGCCTTGGATGAATTGCTGGGCAAGATCGCCACCACGGTGCACGCGCTGATCAGCTTCGAGGCGTTCAGCATCCTACTGGTGGATCCGGAGAAGCGCGTGCTGCGGCACCGGTTCAGCGAGCGCTACGACCGCCGCGTGGCGCTGGATAACATTCCGTTGGGGAAGGGAATTACGGGCGCGGCCGCCACTTCCCGCAAGCCGGTGCGCGTGGAAGACACGTTGAACGACCCGCGCTATATCGCGTCGCATCCCGATATCCGGTCTGAGGTTGCGATTCCGCTGATCGTGCAGGATCGCGTGGTGGGCATCATGGATCTGGAGAGCGAGCGTATTGGTTACTTCACGGAAGATCATGTGCGGCTGCTGGGTTTACTCGCCCCGCAGATTGCCGGGTCAGTGGAAAACGCCCGCCTGTATGAGGAACTGGCCTCGCGCGAGCAGCGCATGAACCAGGATTTGCAGGCCGCGCGCAAGCTGCAAACCATCCTGCTGCCGCGCCAGGCGCCCGATACGGAAGGCTTGGATATTGCTATCCGGTTGCGTCCGGCGCGCGAAATCAGCGGCGATATTTTTGACATTCAGCAGGGTCCCGAGGTTGCCACCGTGGCGTTTGGCGACGTGAGCGGCAAGGGAGCGGCGGCGGCACTCTATGGGGCGTTGGTCAGCGGGCTGCTGCGAACCTTGGCCCACCGGCGGCGCGGTCCCGCTGAGTTGCTGAAGCTTGTCAATGACGTGCTGTTGGAACGCCGCGTAGACGCCCAGTACGTTACGCTCACCGTGCTGCAATGGGAGAACGCGACGAAGCGCCTGACCATGGCCAACGCGGGCGCCATTCCGCCCATGATCTGCCACCAGGGCGAGATTACCAAGCTCAAAGTGGAGGGCGTTCCGGCCGGCCTGCTGGACGACCGCGAGTATGAAGAATTGGCCTTGACCCTGCAACCGGGCGATGTGGTGCTGCTGTACTCCGACGGGATCCAGGACCAAATGAACACCACCGATCAGGAATTCGGACGCGTCCGCGTGCAGCGCGTGCTAAAGAAATCCTGGGGGCTGGGAGTGGAGCAAATCGCGGACGAAATGTTAAAAGAATTGGACGACTTCACCAACGGGGCCGCGGCGTTCGACGACCAGACTTTGATCGTGATGAAGGTGCGCGAGTAACGATGCAGCCCGCGTTTGAATACCAACATGACACGTTGTATTGCGAAGGCGTCGCCCTGGCCGACATCGTCCGGCGCTGTGGCACCCCAGTGTATGTTTATTCTTCCGCCGCGATTCTGGCCCGCTACCGTGCCTACGACGAAGCCTTTGGAGCCTTTCCGCATCAGGTTTGTTATGCCGTGAAGGCCAATTCCAACCTGGGCGTGCTGCATCTTCTGGCCGAGGCTGGCGCGGGCTTTGACATTGTATCGGGCGGCGAACTGTTCCGCGTTCTGAAAGCCGGGGGGGATCCCGCCAAGGTGGTGTTCTCAGGCGTGGGCAAAACCGCCGACGAGATTGAATACGCGCTCGAAAGTGGCATTCATGGCTTCAATTGCGAATCCGAAGCTGAGCTGGTTTTGATTGAGGCGCTGGCCTCCCGCCGGGGCGTTCAGGCCCGGATTGCGCTGCGCGTGAACCCCGACGTGGATGCCGCCACGCACCCCTATATTTCCACCGGCCTGAGCGAACACAAGTTCGGTATCGACATCAGCCAGGCCGAAGGGCTCTACCAGCGGGCCGCCGGGCACTCGCACCTGCTGCTCGAAAGCGTGAGCTGCCACATAGGCTCGCAGTTGCTGGATACCGCGCCGATGATGGAGGCGTTCGATAAGATGATTGCCCTGGTGGACCGGCTGCGCGCCGGTGGGATTCCTATCGGGACGCTTGACCTGGGCGGCGGGCTGGGCGTTGCGTATAAACCGGGCGATCCTACACCGCCGATCGCGGAGTTCATTCAATCCATGTGCGCGAAGGTGGACGGCCGCGGACTGCGCATCTTCATTGAACCCGGCCGGTCCATTGTGGGCGAGGCGGGCGCGCTGCTCTCGCGCGTGCTTTACCGCAAGGCGAACGGGAAAAAGGAATTCGTGATCGTGGATGCCGGCATGAACGACCTGATCCGCCCCACGCTGTATCAGGCCTACCATGAGATTGTTCCTTTGCGCAATAACCACGTAGGTACGCTGGTGGCGGATGTGGTGGGACCGGTGTGTGAAACGGGCGACTTTCTGGCGCGCGATCGCGAGATCGCTAATGTCATGCCAGGCGATCTGGTGGCTATCCGGACCGCCGGAGCCTACGGGTTCGTGGCTGCATCGAACTACAATTCGCGCCCCCGTCCCGCCGAGGTTTTGGTGGAAGGCGGACAGTGGCGCGTGATCCGCAAGCGCGAGAGCATGGAAGACCTGGTGCGCGGCGAACTGTAACTGGGCTTGTGCCGGCTGCCCGCACGTACATACTGCCTAGACTGCCTTTGCGACTACAGCAATATGGCTTGGCACAACATTCTGGACTGGCCCATGGGATTCGACGTTTCGCGGCTTGCATTGGATGAGAACGCTCCTGTGGGCTTTGACGTCCATTACTGGGACGGCCTCGATGAAAAAGTCGGACATGCTCACTTCAATGCGTTAGCTGGTCAGGCGATCCTGTTCGCTGGATTACCCGGTATGAATTCTGGAGGCGGACGAGGGGAACTACTGGCGTCATAGACAAGAGGAATGAAGCTGTGGCGGAAAACGCGTGGCGGCGCTACACCAATGTGGTGTAGGCTGGTGCAGACCAGGCCGCACGGTGACGGCAGCGCATTTGGAGGAATTGGGATTACTGGCACCCGCCGATCTGGTATGGGAAGCACCCGATTCCCCCCTTCGAGTTTCACGGCGCAGGAGCGCCAAAGCCTCATGGCCGGACTATGCGCGCGTGCTCGAAGGCGCACCGCTGGCACATAACAGCAACAATCCCGATGTAAGCAGCAACGCCCGCGAGAACGGTGAGCACTACGCCCTGACAACGGCGCAGCGTGCAGCGGACGCCGCAAAGCGGCGGGAGCGTAATCCGTAGCGGGGCAGAGAACCCCTCCCTAAAAAGCAGTGACAGTTTGAAAGGCCTATCCTAGTATTGAGCCATGACGATTACCCTAAGACCAGAGCATGAACAACTGATCGCCCAGGCGATCCAGTCCGGTGCTTACCAAAATCCCGACCAAGTCATCGAACGGGCACTCGAAGTGCTGCGCTCGGAGGACGAGTGGTTGCACGACGACAAGGAATCAATCCACGGTAAAATCGAGCGCGCATTCGAGCAGTTCGAGCGGGGCGAATTTTTCACCGCCGAAGAATCACGAGCCGATATGGACAAGCGTAAGGCGGCATGGCTCGCTGATCAAAGGCGCTGATGGGCTCTTACGAAGTCTCAACTGAGGCACAAAACGACCTGTTTGAAATCTGGTGCCGTATTGCGGACGATAGCCTGGATCTTGCAAACCGCATTGATGGGGAGTTCCACGGGTTGTTTGCTTCATTGGGACGCATGCCGGGCCAGGGCCACCATCGCAAAGACCTCACCTCGCGGCCTGTCTTATTCTCCCTCTGTATTCGTTTCTGGTCATTTATCAGCCGGAAGTGAGGCCAATTCGCATCATGGCGGTCCTGCGCGCCAAGCGTAACGTGAAGCATATTCTTCGCGAGAGACTTTAAGATGCCCGCCCGTGTTTCAGGGGTTGCTGGTAGTTTATCCCCAGCAGCGCGATTGTTCAGTAGGGCAAGGGAATTGCAAGCCGAATGGCTACGCTTGCCCAAGGGGGACTCCCATTGGAGCAGATGGAAGATTTTGTAGATGTTAAAAAAGGTACGGCGTGGGGTAAAGCCCAAAAGTGGGGCGCAAAAGTTGATAACGACTGAGTCGACTCTACGATCCTTTCGCATCTGGCTTAGTTGCTTGAGTCGAGACAGGTTGGCCGGCGGTTCACGTACATCGACCTTCAGGGCCAGGAATGTCTCATCGGTTGGGCAACAGCGGATTAACGCAGATGGCTGGCGGCAAATACCGGACTCAAGGCCGAATGGCTGAAGCAACGGATTTTCTGGCGCGCGACCGCTAGATTGCCAACGTGATACTGGGCAATCTGGTGGCTAGCCGGACCGCCGGGGCTTATGGGCTCGTGATGGAAGACCTGGTGCGCGGCGAATTGAAAACGCTATCTTTGACGCATGGGCTTGCTGCTGTTCGCGGTTCTGTTCTTCCAGGGCGACGTCAGTACTCCGCTTCCGGCTAAGGGCGGCACGCTCGCGGCTGATCGCGATGGCAATCTCTACATCGGCTATACCAGCGCGCCAGACCTCTACAACACTGGCGATGCTGTAGTGGCGAAGATCGATCCGCGCACCCAGCACTTCGTCTGGCGGCGCAACCTGAATTCCGCCCCCGGAGCCCGCTTGACATCCTTGAAAGTTGGGCCCGATGGCTTCGTTTATGCGGCGGGCGTCTCCTACACAGCCGGATTTTCCCACCACTTCGGGAGCATATATTGAACACGCCGGAACTCTGCCACCGGGAACCAGTACGACGTTCGTGATGCGGCTGAATCCCATGAACGGCTCGGTGGTTTACTCAACATTGATCTCATACGGCGATTTCAGCAGCATCTCCGACCTGGCCATGAACGCGGCTGGCGAGGTCTTTGCTACCGGCCAGGCTGGTAGTGCTTTCCCCGTTAGTCCCGGCTTCGCGACCCAAGTTCCTTATCAGTCGAACTATTTCGTCGCCCGTCTGGATAGCACAGGCACGCGGGCCATTTATTCCAGCGCTCAAAACGGAGGAACGCGCATCGCGGTCACATCGGCCGGCGAGGCCGTCACTGTCCTGAGTACCATGCCTCCAACTATTGGCTACGCCACCACGCCGGGCGCATATCAGCGCGATGCCCCCTTCAGCCTCTGCAGCGGTAGCAGGGCCTTCGCATTTCCCTGTGCGCACCAGGTGGTAACCAAAATCGATCCCACAGGCGCGCGCGTCGTTGCCCGCACTTTGCTCTCGGGTAAGTATCTGGATATCCCATCGGCGATTTCCCTGGATCCGGAGGGCAACATCTACCTGACGGGATCCACTACCTCGTCAGACTATCCAGTGACGGCCGACGCTTACCAGTCCGAAAACCACGCCACCGGTCTTCCCCGGCCTCCCCCCGATCCCATTCCCCTTGGCTTTAGCCTTCCCGATACTCGGTCAGGCTACCTCAGCATCCTCTCCGCCGACTTGAGCTCACTTCTTTACTCGACTTACTTCGGGGGTTCGGTGCACGATTCCCTCCTGGCCATGGATCGCGATAGCACCGGTAATCTGATGCTCGCAGGCGTGTCCCACTCGCCCGACCTCCCAGGGACAGGCGGCTATCACCCCGCGTGCGTACCGCCCGCCGACCAGCCCAATGCCTCTCGCGGCTTCGTCCTTCAATTCGACACCGGCAAGCGTGAATTCTCGCAGACGCGTCTCTTGGAAGGAGCGGGAACCGTGCCCTCCTCGCTAGTCTTTGAGGGCCGCGGCGCGGGATGGGCTCTGGCAAATACATTCGACGCCGATGCCGCCATTTTTCAAAACTGGCTGGATACTCCGCAGGAGAGTAATGCCTGGCTTTATCACTTTGCCAACTTTCTGGACGGAACTGGCCCGCTGCAGTGCGTACAGGATGCGGTGGATGCCACGCCACGGGGCGGTATCGCATCCGGCGAGCTGCTGTCTCTCTATGGGCGAGGTTTCGGCGTGTCCGATCCTCAGGCCTCCGACACCAGACCCGGCCAGCCCTTGCCGGAATCGTTAGATGGCCTGCGCGTGTCGTTCAACGGCCGCGCAGCCGCCATGCTCTATGCCAGCGACGGCCAGATCAATGTTGTAGTGCCCGACAACAGCCCGGCGCCGCTCCCCAGCCTGGTCACCATGACGATTGAGCGTGGCGCAATCTTGTTAGCCTCCCGCCAGGTTTGGCTGAACGCGGCCAGTCCTGGGGCCTATATTCGATCATTCGCTAAACCCACGTGCGACCTTCCGCTGCCCTTTCAGCTGGTGTATCCGATTGCCGCCGCGTTGAATGAGGACGGCATTGCCAACGATTGCGGGGCTCCCGCGACTCTGGGCTCGATCGTGCACGTGCTGGTAGAAGGCGTAGGCTTCCAGGGAGTCTCCATCTACGTGTATGCAAACAGTGCACAACTCCTCTTACCTGTGGATATACAGTTGGGTGGGCGGAGTCTCGAAGTGGTGGAAACCCGCACGGCGGCCGGTTACCCGACCGGCACCTTCGACGTTTCCTTCCGGCTTCCCCAATCGGGAGCCTCAGGCCTGACGCCCATCACCCTGTCCGTTGCCGGTCAACCGTTGCATCCGCGCCCATCGAGCACGGCATCTTTCCTTATTTGGGTCGCCGCGCCCTGATGGGGTCCAAAACCGTACCGTTGGGAATGCCACTGCTGTTCAGGAACAAGTCCTGGATCAGGGTGCCGCGAGTCGAACCTTAGGTTTCGTTTGAAATCATTCAAGCCAGCGCCATGAGCCGGTCCGAATCGCGCTCTGGCTGCATCATCTTTCGAAAGCGAAGTGATCGCTGTCGAACTTGGCGTCCGAGCTGCGGCTGAACCTCTTTACTTATCGCGATTTGACCCGCCTGGCCCTGGAGAGTGAACGGTGAGGACAGGGGTCCTGGCTGGTCCCTCCGTCAACCTGCGCAACAAATGAACTGGCCCCGAGGCGCGCCCACGGAAGTGCAGCAATTGGCGCAGCAGGCGGCTGGATTGTTGATATCGCACAGGCTGCCCGTAGGTATACAACCAGGACATGCGGGACTACACCCAGTGGAATTGGTGCATTGATTGTTGACGCAGCACTGGCCTGCCGGGCATTTGACATTAATACTAGGGCAAGCATTGCAATTACCCGTTTGCGCATGAGCCACTCGGGTGATCCCTTCCGCGAGCACAACGGCCCCCAAAGCACGAAGGCTATAGGAAAGGGCTTGGCGCCGGCTGATACCGCTTGAAATGTATTTACAAAAAGTGTCGAATCGCATCTGTCGAAGTGTATCGCCGAAAACCGTCTGGGGTCAAATCCTTTATGAGCTGCCAGGTACCAGCCAGGACTAAGCGTTCAGCCCAGGGCGTATTCC
>JBBQUE010000113.1:0-7853 GCA_038212805.1 Bryobacterales bacterium
TCCCTGCCGTATTCCGGGTTCCGATCCCGCCCCGAAAGCCGAGCGCAAGGCCCAGGCGGCCGGCAGTGTCGACCTTTCCTCCATGACCGCCATGCTCAAGCAACGCTGGAAGCAAGGCGTGAGCCAGACTGAGGAAGGCGGCCAACCGGCCCGCGAACAGTACCGGTCCGGTCAAATTGTCAGTTTCCGGATCACTGGCCTGGATGTTGCCAAGAAAACCATAGACGTCGAATTCGCATAGCACCCGAACTATCGGTAGGGTACCTTGCGCTTGCGAACAGGCGACAAAGCGCAGTTAGACGTCAAAGAGTTCGCGGTGGAACCGGCCATCGGCGGACGCAGTCAGAAGCCGGGGAGGATCTATCGCCTCCCCCGGCCCCTTTTGGTGCCTTCATCCAAGTTGCGCTACTCCATGTCAAACGTAGAATTCGTATGATTACTCAGGGGTAGGTCTATTAGTTAGAGGAGTACTCGATTTTACATACTGTTAACCAACCTTTCCGTCGTTTTCGGGCTCACAATACTGCAGATCCCGAACACACGGCCGATTAAGGATGACATGGCATATTTCCCAAGTAAAATCGTTCCTCTCGCTCTGATTGCATTCTCGTTGTCGATTTCTGTAGCACAGCCGCCTCCTCAGCGTCCCCAGGGCGTGCGCGACCCCGGCGTCCGCGCCGGAACACCCGGTGCAGGCGGAGCTTTGTCCGGCCTCACTTCTTACGAGTACGCTTTCTTCCAGCAAGGTCTCAGCACCTTCCAGGAAGTGGACGACGTTTCACAGGGTCTCGGACCCACCTTTAATTTGGATAGCTGCTCGGGCTGCCACGCCTTTCCAGCCGTCGGTGGATCCAGCCCCTTCTTAAATCCGCAAGTTTCGGTCGCAGTGAAAAACGGCGCCACCAATCGCGTGCCTTTCTTCATCACCTCCGACGGACCGGTTCGAGAGGCGCGCTTCAAATTTGTTCCGGGCACCAACACCCGGGATGGAGGAGTCCACGGCCTCTTCACCATCACCGGCCGGGCGGATGCGCTTGGCTGCGTGGTCCAGCAACCGAACTTCGCCGCGGCCAAGGCCGCCAACAATTTGGTCTTCCGGATCCCCACGCCGCTGTTCGGCCTGGGCTTGATCGAATCCATCCCGGACAGCGTCATCCTTGCCAACATGGCCGCCAACCAGGGACAAAAGAATGCCACGGGAATCTCCGGGCACCCCAACCATAACGGCAACGATGGCACCATCGCCCGCTTTGGCTGGAAGGCGCAAAACAAATCGTTGCTGCTCTTTTCGGGCGAAGCCTACAACGCCGAGATGGGCGTTACCAACGAACTGTTCCCGAATGAGCGCGACACCACGCCGGGCTGCCAGTTCAACGGAAGTCCCGAAGACGCTACCCACATGACGGAAGCGATGAATTACTTGTCGCAGAGCGATATCGTCAACTTTGCAATTTTCATGCGCCTTCTGCAGGCACCCTCGCCTGTCACCGGCGATGCTTCGACGGCCCGCGGACGCACCACCTTCGGACAGATAGGCTGCGCTCTGTGCCACACCCCGACCCTGACCACCGGCAAGACACCCAGCGCCGCGCTGAACCAAAAGATCATAAACCTTTATTCGGACCTGCTGGTGCATCGCATGGGAACCAACCTGGCCGATAACATCATCCAGGGGGAGGCCGGCCCGGATGAGTTCCGGACTGCGCCTCTGTGGGGACTCGGCCAGCGTATCTTTTTCCTGCATGACGGCCGTTCCCGCGACCTGGTCGATACTATTCTGGCGCATCGGAGCCAAGGCTCGGAGGCCGGCAATGTGATTGATTCTTTTGCTTCCTTGCCTGCTTCCGCGCAGCAGGATCTCTTGAACTTTCTTCGTTCGCTGTAGCGTTATCAGGGACAGTCTACAGGCCTGTCCCCACCTTAAATTGCAGTGCCCGGGAACCCGCCGCAAAGCGATAAGCATGAAGAAGACATGGCAAAGGAATATGTTGACCAGCAAAACGGCAGCTACTAGGTCTTGCCTTTCGCCGGGCTGATTCCACTGAAACCACCTGCCAGAACTTCGGACTCCTGAGACTGGAGGAGGCTTATGGCGCCATCGCGGACTATCTCTCTAACCGGCATCACATTGATGCTTACCTTCTTAGTCAGAATGGAAAGTGGGCCGTTGCCGTCCACTCTTCGAAATGGGCCGAAGCGCGCGCGTGACAAGATTCATGCCGCTCGCCCTTCGTGAAACTTCGCTTCTTAGCTGACGCCGGCGATTGTAAACGGCGTCTTACACCGTGAGCTGTCTGTGGATTTCATGACCGCCCTCACCGGTGAGTTGCGAGGCCTGAGCGACCCGGAAGTTCTGGCTTTGCCCGCATGGCTACACTCTTCGGTACCTACTTCTCGTCGCGCAAAGTCTCGATCTTGGCGCCGTGATCGATGAAGCCGTAGTGCGCGCGAGGTGCTTAGGGTCGGCGGTCGTCTTTGGGTTTTTCCTTTTCTTTTTGCGGCTCAGCAGGCTTGCGGTCGGCTCCGCGGCGCTCCTCCAGGGCTGGGCGCTCCGTCCGGGGCTGGGGCTGCACTCTTTCCACCGGGCGCTCCGTCCTGGGCTCAGTCCGGGGGGCGGCCTCGTGTTCTACCCTGGGTTGCGTGCGTTCACGCTCGACATGGGGTTTCGGCTGAGGCATCGGCTGAACCTGCGGGGCAGGCTGTACCCGTTCGCGTTCCACGCGCGGCGTGATTTGCGGAGCCGGCTCCCGGTCAGGATGGCGCGGCGAGCTTTCCCGTTCCACCCGCGGGTGGGGCTGAGCCAGCGGCACCGGATTCTGATTCTGGATCACGGGGCGCACTTTCTCTACGCGACCCGGCGGCGGGACGGCTTCCCCAGCGTGTATCACGGTGCGAGTGGGCTGCGCCGGGTATTGATTGCGGATCCGCTCCACTTGCGCGGGTTCCAAGGGGCGGCCGGCATTCTGCTGCAGCGCCTCCTGGCGTTGAACGAAGGGAACGACCGCAGGGGGAGGTGCACGCCTGTTCACCACCGCGCGTGTGATGACATTAGCCGGCGGAGCTTGGGCACCCATGCGGCCTTCGCCGTACAAGCTGGCGCGCGTGGGCGCAACCTGCGCGCTGCGCACCACCATACCAGAATCCACGCCCTGGACCGGCACGGTCACAATCGAAGAATTGATGCGGCGTCCACCCACGAACGTTTCCCTGGAGACCGCCGTGACCGCGTTCGGCGCGCGTTGGTTTACGTAGGTGACGTTGGTCACATTAATGTTATTGACGATGGTGGTGTTATTCACGCGCGAGACATAAGCTGGGCTGGAGTGATATGCCGGAATAAAAGCCTCGCGCGGGCCAAGCGGGAACCAGGCCACACCCGATCCGATCCCGATGGACGCATGGAAGCGCGGTCCGCCTACCCAGGCAACCAGCGCCGGCGCATAGACCGGCCGCGCGACTACGGGTCCAGGGATCCATCCCCAGGAACTACCGATGAAAGCCCAACGGCCATAGTGGAAGGGTGCAAAGCCCCAAGGGGCCTGGTCAATCCACGTCCAGCCCCATGGTTCAATCCAGGCCCAGTGGCCTTCGCGATAAGGTGCCCACCCGGCCGAGACCGTGCGCGGAAACCACACGTTGCCATAGTCCGTGACGGGCCGCCATGAGCCCTGATCGTCCAGGTCTTCGTACCCGATCATGTCGCGCGGGACGTAGCGCGCGGATTCCGAGCGGTCTTCACGGCGATCGCGCGAATTGCACCAGTCGTCGAACCAATCGGGCGGGCGGACCGGCGCCACATCGTAGGTTATCGACTGGTCGCCGGTGACGCGCGCCTGCTGGCCCGGCTTGAGCGTGAATGCCTGGCCACCGCCGTTCACCTGCCCTTCCCCGCCCCGTACGCTGATCGTGGTGGTTTGCGAATCCGGATTGGCGTCGATGCGATAAATACCGGGCCGGAGCAGCGAGAACGCCAGGTTAGGCGTATCGATTTCAAAAGATTCGTTCTCGTTCAGGCGGCGCAGGCGGATCTCAACCGAGCCCTCCGCCAGCCGGACCTGCACGTTGTCATCATCCAGATTGAGAAATTCGAAGGCGGTGCGGGAATTAAGCCGGAACGCGGCTGACCCCATGTGGAGTTCGGCGCGGCCGTCCTGCTCCACCCACAGCTTGTCTCCAGTGGTGAGAGGACGATTGAGGGGCGCCCCGATCCATTCGTCCGCCCCGCCGGGTTGAAATGAAACCTGTCCACTGAGGTAGTTCAACCGGGCCACCCTGCCCGGAGGATCCTGCGCGGCTGCCACTGAAGCCGCGGCAAAAGCCACAAACAATACTTGGCCCAACATCCGCATGGGAAACACCTGCCTGTATCTTAGAACACGGCGGGCGTGCGCGGGGTTCCCGTCGGAAGCGTGGTGAATGATTAAATTGCCTGCATAAAATATACTAGGTTGATGATGCGCACATCCTTGCTGGCTATAGTGCTGGCTATACTCTTATTCACTATGTCTGGTTTCGCCGCCGTGAAAATTGAAAAGACCGCGTATCGCGGGTGGAATAACTGCTACCGGCTATCGAACGGTGAAGTGGAAGCTATTGTCACCACCGACGTCGGGCCGCGGATCATCCGCTATGGATTTCCCGGCGGCCAGAACCTGATGAAGGAGTTCGAAGAGCAAATGGGGAAGACCGGCGAATCCACGTGGCAGCCGCGCGGGGGACATCGCATCTGGATGGCTCCAGAAGATGGGGTGCTGTCGTATGCCTTGGATAACTCGCCCGTCCATGCCGCGGTCGAAGGCAGCGTGATAACGTTGACAGGGCCGGTGGAAAAAGAGACCGGGCTGCAGAAGGTGATGATTTTGGAGATGTCGGCCCAGGGCACCGGCCTGCAGGTGCTACACCGGATTCTGAATAAGGGAACTGCCAGCCGTCAGATGGCGACTTGGGCGCTAACCATGATGGCACCGGGCGGTACCGGGATTGTGGTGTTTCCGCCGCGCGGGACGCATCCCAAAGACTTGCCCCCCACGAATCCGCTGGTGATGTGGGCCTATACCGACTTCACCGACCCCCGGTGGCACTTCACAAAGAAGTACCTGACGCTGCGGAACGATCCCAAAGTGGCCAGTCCGCAGAAGGTCGGGACCTTCAATCAGGATACGGTGGGGGCTTACCTGTTAGGGCCGGATCTCTTCATCAAACGGATGGCGGCGCGGGATCCGCTCAAGCAGCCCGATTGGGGTTGCAGTTACGAAACTTTCACCAATGATCAATTTCTTGAGATGGAGACCTTGGGGGAATTGAGCGACGTTCCAGCCGGTGGATCGATTCAACATGTGGAGCGGTGGTCGCTGCACAAAAACGTGAAGGTTTCTTCTTGGACGGATGCGGAAATCGACCGTGTTTTGTTGCCCTTACTGAAGCGCTAACAGGGCGGCACGCATCGAAGGAAGTAGCATGAATACGATGCGCTCACTCTCACTTCTCCTGTTATGTCCCGCGCTGGCCTTCTGCCAGTACACCACCGGATCCGCGGGTCCGGCGCCGGAAGGGGTTGCTCCCGCGATTGCCCAGGTTCTGCAAAAAGACGGGGCTAAAGTAAGCAACGCGGGCGCTCCCTACTGCTCCATTTGGTTCCGGACAGATAAAACCACCGGAACGAAACCGGCGGAAGAGAACCAGACCTTGACCACGCTCGATCCTGGAACGTTTCTAGGCCTGATCCGGTTTGATGCCAAGGGGCAGGACCGGCGCGGGCAGGGGATGAAGCCAGGCGTGTACACGTTGCGTTATGCCCTGATGCCGATCAACGGCGACCATCAGGGCGCGGCGCCGCAGCGCGATTTTGTGGTGATGATTCCGGCCGCGACAGATTCCGACCTCGCAGCCAAGCCGGCCTTTGAGCAACTGATGGACATGAGCCGCAAAGCGTCTGGCACGCCGCACCCCGCCGTACTCAGCCTGTGGAAGGCCGACGCCGATGGCCCGGTGGGGATTTCAAAGCAAGGCGAGACCGATTGGGTGTTGCAGGACAAGCTGGGCGGCACTCCGATTTCGCTGATTGTTGCCGGCATTGCCGCTAACTAAAGTAATCCCTTCGAAATCCTCTTTACTCCCCGCTCTTTCTCAAAACGGCCCGAGCACACTCAATCCCTGCTCGGGCCGCCCAGCATCACCCCCCCCAATTGTGCGTTTAGTGGCAGCCCGCCACACCGTAGTCACGCCACCCGAAACAATCTTTCTCCCTATTAAATCAACACCTACCCCAACTCCGCCCCTTCCTTCCTGACCGCCCCGTGGGATCTTGAGGACGCGCAGAATCCTTCCGCGCGCAAACTCAGCCACCTTCAATCCATCGAAGTTCAGCCCCGGCAATACTAACTACCTCCCTCCGTTTTGGAGGGCCGATTCGGACCCATCCCTGGCTGCCATGCCATCTTGCGGTCCCGTCCCCTCACGCCCCATGCCCACACCGGCAACAGGAGCCCACCCATGTTCATTCACACCGCCCGGCCGCATCTCCGCGGCTCACTGGCCCTTCTCGCCTGCTTCGCCAGCTTATCCCTCAGCGCCGCCGAACCGGCCGCCGAAGTCACCCAGGCCACCTCGTCCTCGTTCGTCGCTCCCCGCATCGCCCCGGAGCACCTCCGAAGCGACCTCAAATGGCGCAAATTCTGGCTCGCCTCCATCGCCGTTCACGGAGCCGGAACCGCCTTCGACGCCTATTCTTCCTACCACCGCGGACCCTATGAACTCAACAGTTTCCTCGCGGATTCCAACAAACAATTCGGCAACAAAGCCGTAATGATCAAAGCCGGAATGTTTGCCGGAGCCGCGGCCCTGGAATTCATCTTGTTGCGCCTGGCCGCCCACCGCGACACCCGCCTCGCCCGCACTCTCACCAAGACCTTCGCTATCTGTAACTTCTCCGCCGCAGCCACCTATTTCTCCGCCGGAGCCCACAATCACGCCGTCCTCTCCAAACACTAACACCCGGCCAACCCAGAGCCGGGCTATCCCGATGTCCTGCAATCCAGCAATGAAATAAGGATCCGGGCTCACCGCGCGGGTATGCTCAATCGCGCCCTCGGCGCCTTCCACGCATACCCGTACCGCTGCTCCGGATGCCATACCCGCTTCTACTTCCTGGCACGCCGCATGAGCCCGCCGCCAGGAACCCCAGCCTCTGTTGCGCTTTCTTCATTCATGCTCATCCAGGAACGCGCCCCCCGGGGAGAATAATTCTCAGCGCACCGCCTCCATCTCCACCCCGTGAATCGTCACGGCCCCCTCCGCCCGCACTTCCCCCGGCGGCCGCTCATACCCCAGCGCCAACCGCACCCACTCCCCGTCGCCCGGAGCTTTGGACTCAATTGGAGCTTTGAATTCAATTGGAGCTTTGAATTCAAATGGAGCCTTAAACTCAAACTCCGCCATCGCATCCGCCTCATCCGACCACAAATATTTCTCCGCCTTCGCCATCACCAACCCCTTCGCCGACCACACCGCCCACCGCAACCCGCTATTCTTCCCCAGCCCCATCGTCCGGTATTTCACCCGCACCCGGTACGCCGCCCCCCGTTCCACCGCCACCCTCTGCCACAGCACCGTCCCGTTCTCAACCTGGTCGCCATTAAATCGCGCCCGGAATCCACTCTGCTCGGTCTCCCGCAACACCGCCCCGCCCTGTGGCTTCTCCCCCACCCAATCGAATCCCGCCCCTCCCGCCTCAGCCCGGAATCCTGCCCGGAACTCTCCATTCGTCACCGCTCCCCGCGCCGCTTTCAGTCCCGCGCCCACGCTCGCATTCCAAACTTCCAGCGCCCCACCCACATCCCCCAAATCCATCAGCC
>JBBQUE010000114.1:0-7802 GCA_038212805.1 Bryobacterales bacterium
TTGGCGGAAGAGTTGGGCGACCTCATGTTGCAGCCGGTTTTCTTCGCGCAGATGGCCGCCGAGGAAGGGCGTTTCGACATCGGCGATTCGCTGAACGCGATCAATGAAAAGCTGATCCGGCGGCATCCCCATATTTTTGGCGACGGCTCAGCCAAAACGTCGGAAGACGTGAAGAAGCGCTGGGACGAAATCAAGCAGGAAGAAAAGCGTATCAAGGGCGAGGTGAAGAAAACCCTGCTGGGGGGCGTGCCCCGCAACCTACCCGCATTGATGGAAGCTTCGCAGCTCACTTCGAAAGCGGCGCAGGTTGGGTTCGATTGGCGCAACGCCGAGGAAGTGATTGAAAAGCTGCACGAGGAACTCGGTGAACTGGCCGGTGCGCGCGCCACGGCTTCGGCGGCGGAGATTGAGAACGAACTGGGCGATCTGCTGTTCGTGGTGGTGAATCTGGCGCGGTTCTTGAAAGTAGATCCGGAACAGGCTTTGCGAAAAACCAACGGCAAATTCCGCCGGCGCTTCGGGCACATTGAGCGCAACGTTCCGCTGCCCGGCGCCACTATTGAAGAGATGGAGGCCCTCTGGCTTGAAGCGAAAACGACGGAAGCGAAGGCGCTAGAAGCCGGCAAGGGGGGAGCATGATTGAAACTCGCGCTCTGACGCAGCACACGGAATTTAACGCGGCGGTTCGGCTGCAGCAAGAGATCTGGGGGTTTGAAGAGATCGAACTGCTGCCGGTGCGCCTGTTTGTGGTTGCCACGAAGATTGGCGGCCAGGCGTTTGGTGCCTATGAGAACGAGCGCATGATTGGGTTCTGCCTGGCCATCCCGGGTCTGAAAGCGGGCGGCAAGTTCTATCTGCACAGCCACATGCTGGGCGTGCGGCCGGAATACCGGAACGCGGGCGTCGGCCGCATGCTCAAGCTGCGGCAACGGCAAGACGCGATGGCCCGCGGGATCGACCTGATCGAGTGGACCTTCGATCCGCTGGAAATCAAGAACGCCTATTTCAACACTGAGCGCCTAGGCGCCATCGTGCGGCGCTACGTGTTGAACCAATACGGCACCACGTCCAGCCACCTGCACGGCGGCCTTCCGACGGACCGTTGCACCGCCGAGTGGTGGCTGCGCAGTCCCCGGGTGGAAGGCATCCTGAGCAACTCCGGCTTTGAGCGGACCCCGGTGGAAGTGCGCATCAGCGTGCCCGCCGATATCGCGAAGATTCGTGAAAAGGAACCCAAGCGCGCGCGTGAAATCCAACTGCGCATCAGCCAGGAATTTCAAGCGGCTTTCGAACGCAACCTGGCGGTGACCGGCTTCGAACGCAATGAGCAGGCAGGCACTTACCTGATCGGACCATGGCAATCCATTTAGAAAAGATCACACTGCGGCAGATTCGGATGCCGCTGGTTCACTTCTTCGAGACCAGCTTCGGACGTACCTACGAACGGCACATCGTTCTGGTGGAGGTCTCCGCCGGGGGCCTGTCAGGTTGGGGCGAGGTGACGGCGGGCGAGAACCCGTTCTACAACGAAGAGTGGACGGAATCGGCCTGGCTGATTCTGCGCGACTTCGCGGGTCCGCGGCTGTTGAAATACACCATCGAGAGCGCGGCGGTTTCACGTGCGCGGACGGCCCATATCCGCGGCCACAACATGGCGTGCGGCGGGCTGGAAACGGCCATCTGGGATCTGGAAGCGCGCATGCACAACCAGCCGCTTTACAAGCACATCGGCGGCGGCGCGCGCCATGAGATTCCTTGCGGAGTCTCCATCGGCATCCAGGACAAGGTGCCCGATCTGCTGCGCAAGATCGAAGTGGAACTGGCGGCCGGCTACCAGCGGATCAAGATCAAGATTAAGCCAGGCTGGGACGTGGAAGTAATACGAGAAGTCCGGCGGCGGTTTCCCACTATCCGTTTAATGGCGGACGCGAACTCCGCCTACGAACTGAAAGACATCCATCTGTTGAAGCAGTTGGATGAATTCAACCTGATGATGATTGAGCAGCCGCTGGCTCACGACGAGATTATTGACCACGTTGCGCTGCAGGCCAAACTGGAAACCGCTATCTGCCTGGATGAGTGTATCCGGTCGGCCCATCAGGCCACCCAGGCCATCGAAATGCACGCCTGCCGCATCATCAATATCAAATTGGGGCGCGTGGGCGGGTTCGCCGAAGCCAAGCGGGTGCACGATGTAGCGCTGGCGCACAACGTTCCGGTGTGGAGCGGCGGCATGCTTGAGGCTGGTATCGGGCGGGCGCATAACATCGCCATGGCTACGCTTCCTGGCTTCGTTTTACCGGGCGACATTTCCGCCAGCAAACGTTACTGGGCGCGCGATATTATTTATCCCGCCGTGGAAGTAACCCCGCACGGGACCATCGCCGTGCGCGACGAGCCTGGCTTCGGCTACCAGATCGATCACGATTTCATCAAATCCATCACGGTTCGCGAGGAAACGCTGACTTGAACGAAACGAAGCCATCGGGTGAGCGGATCTACCTGTTGCTCACTCTGATGGTGCTGATGTGGTCTTTCAACTACGTAGTGGGCAAGCTGGCTTTGCGTGAGTTTCCGGCCATGTTGCTGGTGGGTTTGCGGACGATTCTGGCGGGCGCTCTGCTGGTGCCGGTGTACCTGTGGCGTCATGGAACCGGCGATTCCGTTTGGACCTGGCGTGATCTCCGGGTGCTGATTCCGCTGGGGTTGTGCGGCGTGACGGGCAATCAGCTTTTCTTTGTCATGGGTCTCTCGCGCACCAGCGTGGCACATGCCGCCATCATGATATCCACCACACCCATTCTGGTGTTGCTGATGGCCGCCGCGCAAGGCCAGGAACGGATCACCCACCGCAAGCTGATCGGTATGGGGATCGCGTTCACCGGCATCGTGGTGCTGCAAATGGGACGCGCCCAGGGCTCCACCGCTACCGTGCTCGGCGACCTGTTTATTTTGCTGGGTGCGCTCAGTTTTTCCGCGTTCACGGTTCTGGGCAAGGCCATCAGTACGCGCCATGGCGGCCTGACCGTGAACACTATCGCGTACGCCTCGGGAGCCTTGGCGCTGGCGCCCATGGTGTTGTGGCGGAGCGCCAGCTTTCATTTTGGGGCTGTCTCAACCCAGGGCTGGCTCAGCGTGTTCTACATGGCGGCCTTCTCATCGGTGATCGCTTACCTGATTTTTTACTACGCGCTCACGCACACCGCCGCCTCGCGAGTATCCGCGTTTTCCTACCTGCAACCCGTGCTGGCCACGCTGATGGCGATTCCGGTTTTGCGCGAACCGGTGCATCCCGGGTTGCTGCTGGGTGGCTCGCTGGCGCTGGTGGGCGTGTACGTCACGGAACGGTCGTGAGATGTCCGGCTTCCTAAAGCTGCTGCGGGACAACCACAACTACCGCAATACGTGGTCCGGGCAGGTGGTCAGCGAGATTGGCGACCACTTCAACAACATCGCGGTGTTCAGCCTGGCGATGACCAACACCAAGTCCGGCCTGGTGGTCACCGGCATCATGCTGGCGCGGGCCATTCCGGCTATTCTGATGGGTCCGCTTGCCGGGATCGCCCTGGACCGGTTCGACCGTAAGAAGATCATGATCGCCAGCGATCTGGT
Source organism: Bryobacterales bacterium (assembly GCA_038212805.1). Classification (GTDB taxonomy): domain Bacteria; phylum Acidobacteriota; class Terriglobia; order Bryobacterales; family Bryobacteraceae; genus JANXQZ01. The sequence goes on from JBBQUE010000114.1 coordinate 3,613, forward strand.
CCGCGGAGTAGTGGCCCTGGGATTCATCTTCGTTTTTCAGCGGCACAACACCACGGCGCTCTACGTATTGAGCGCGCTGCTGATGGCGGCCTCACCGTTTTTCTCCAGTGGCCGGTCGTCCATTCTGCCCTCCATCGCCAGCCGCGAGGAACTGCATTCCGCCAACTCGCTCACGCAAACCACGCAATGGGCCACGCTCACCATCGGCACTTTCCTGGGCGGCACCAGCGTGGCCGCGATCGGATTCGAATGGGCGTTTTTCTTTAACGCCATGTCTTTCCTGTTCTCGGCCGCCTGCATTTCCCGGCTGCATTTACCCAATGGAGGATTCCGTCCGCGCCGGACCACCCTGGATGAAACCGTCGTCGTCAAGCCCTGGCACGAATACATGGAGGGCCTGCGGTATATGAAATCGTCGCCGCTGATTCTAGCCATCGCGATGGTCAGCGTGGGATGGGCCAGCGGCGGCGGGGCGGCGCAGATTCTGTTCAGCCTGTTCGGGGAGATTGTGTTCAATCGCGGATCGGCGGGCATTGGATATCTGTGGGCGGCGGCTGGATTGGGGCTGCTGGCTGGCGGATCCGTGGCGCATCACTTCGGGAAAAACTTGGCGTTCAGCAGCTATAAACGCACCATATTTTTCGTCTACCTGATCCATGGCGGAGCCTACGTCATGTTCAGCCAGATGCGCCAGTTCTGGGCTGCCATGCTGTTTCTCGGCATCTCCCGCGGGGCCGTGGCGATCAGCTCGGTGCTCAACTTCCGGCAACTGCTGCAGCATGTCCCGGACGAATACCGGGGCCGGGTGTTCGCCACCATGGAGAGTCTTACATGGTCCGTGATGATGGTTTCCATGATGGGCGCTGGCTTGGCGTCAGAGGTGTGGAGTCCGCGCGCCATCGGCGTAGTTTCCGGCGTCCTCAGTTCCATGACCGCGGTCTATTGGGGCTGGGCCAACTGGTCAGGCCGCCTGGTGGAACCGGCGCTCGAAGGCGTGGAGCCGGATGAGGTGGAAGTCCACGGCGATCCGGTAGCCTGACGCTCTGTCAGCGATACGTTACCGTGCCCAGGTTCAGTCCCGCCGTGCCGAAATAGATCAAGCCCCGATCAACCCCCGTGGCAGTAAATGGCAAATGATCGTTGGTGCCCACCGTCAGAGTTCCCAGGGACGTGGGAGTGGTCGCGGGCATCGCCAGCAACACCGCCGGGGGGATGGTAAACGTTCCGTCGCTCGCTTTCACCCAGCAGTCGAAGCGCGCGGAAACCGTGGATGTGGTCGAAGCAGCGACGGAGGTCTGGCCAGAGATTTGAACCAAGCTGGCCGGGCTGCCGCCGGTCCAATTCACCTTCATGCCGCTGGCGCGATCCACCGACATCTGGTTCCCCTGATTGGTCCAGGCAAACGCTTTGGGATAGTTGATACCAACACTGAAACTCCCCACATTTGGACCTCCCGTCCCACTCGCCGTGTAAGGGCCACCGTCGAGAAAACCGAAGCCTAGTTCGACCGGGAAATATGCGGTCATGGCACCGTTTATCGTCTTCGTATAGGTCTTGATCCCACTGGGACCGTTGATAGTAACGGCAGGTCCCGCATCCAGATAGACGTTGGTATCCGTGCCGCCCGCGGATTGGGAGATGGTCATTGCGCAGGAACCCGGGGGCGGAAGGTCAATCAGGTTGCCGCCCGCGGAAAGATAAGGCGCGTTGAACTTGAAAAAGAACGCCGACCCGGAATCCTGGTTCGTGGTGTTAATGGCGCCCGCGCTTGCCAAGGTCAAAATGGTGGAACGCAGCATCGCGATTTGCCCCAGCACGAACTGGCTCTTTCCGATCAGGGTCTGGTAAAGGCTATCCGATGTGGCCGGATCGTTTGAGGTACACGCGCGTCCGTTGGCGGCAATTGGAATCGTCGCCGTGTTGCTGACCTGCGTCCCGATCTTCAAAACAATGGGCGTGATGCAACCGGCCACGCCAGCGGGAATCTGCACATTGATCTGATCCAGCGATGCGCAGCAGCTATTCCGGCCATGGAACTGCACCGCGGCGGACTTGCCGCCAATCAGTACTTCCAGTGGAACCGATGGCATGTCGACCGAGACCGGAAGCTGGGCGTCGTCGCCCGGGATGGGTCCCAAACCGTTAGCCCACAGGATCACCGTCTCGCCCGGATTCGCGGCATTCGCGGGCGTCAGATAGCTGTAATCGGGAAACGTCACCACCGCGCCGCCGGTACCTTGCGAATTCACCGTATATAGGCCCACATTGTTTTGGACCAGCGTGATCGGCGCCGCCGGGCTTACCTTGCCGTTATAGGTGACCGTCACGGTGCCTGTGCCCGGAGGCGTTGTGGAAGGCACGATGGCAGCCACCTGGCTCGAAGACGTGTAATACATGGGAGCGTCAAAGCTCTTGCCCCCGCTGGTAATGCGGACCGATGTGCCCGCCAGATTTGTTGGAATGGGATACGCGGGAACGATGGTGAGCGTTGGCGGTCCCAGAGCGGTACCGTAAATGGTCATCAACGCGCCTTGCGCGATTCCCCCGTTCGGCAGAGCCGGCGAAAAGTTACTGGCTGCGTTCACCACCAGGGAAACGGCCGGGTTCTGCGCATGGAGCAGCGGTCCGGAAATCAGTAGCAAAAGGGAAAAGCGGCCCATGACTTAAGACACTACCCTATAAATACCGAAAACTCCAACTCTTGATAAACCCGGCGTGCTTCTGGACTGCCGGAAACTTCGTGTTTTACCCGGCGCGGTGGCCCTGCGGGGGGGGGTGGATTTCAACGTCGCGAAGCTTTTCCAGCAGATGCCATGGGGGCAACCAGCGGGAGTTTACACTTCGGTGCGTATACCCACGCTAGGGCGACAGCCGCTCCACCCGCCAAGGTCCATCCGCCGAGCGCACATAACGGAGACGGTCATGCAACCGGCTGGGCCGGCCCTGCCAGAATTCGATGGAATACGGGCGCAGCCGGAATCCTCCCCAGAATGGCGGCAGAGGAACTATCTGGCCAGCATACTCGGTTTCCAGCTCCGCCATCCGCGCCTCCAGAACTTCCCGGCCCGCCACCACTTCGCTCTGGTGGGAAGCCCAGGCGCCAAGCTGACTGCCCCTCGGTCGAGAATGATAATACCCCTCAGACTCTTCCCGGGATACCTCTGTCACCACGCCCTCGATTCGAACCTGCCGCTCCAGTTCCGCCCAGTAGAAACCCAGAGATGCCCGTGGGTTCTCCCGTAGTTCCAACCCTTTCCGGCTGTCACGGTTGGTGTACCAAACAAATCCGTCCGGTTCCAAACCTTTTAGCAACACCACGCGCGCCGACGGCACCCCCGCTAAGGTCGCCGTCGCCAGCGTCATGGCGTTTGGTTCCTTCAGCCCGGCATCGCGCGCCTGCTGAAACCATCGCTCAAATTGCATCAGCGGATCCGGATCCAGATCGGTCTCTAACAATCCTGCCAGGGAATAGTTCTCGCGGAGTCCGGCTATAGTCCGCTTGGGCACCACGATATACCCGCGCTTGGAATCGCCCAGGACGTCGGTTCGCTCCGGCCCCCAATACCACAGGAATGCCGCGACATACGCGCTAGTAATAGCGTCCAGTTGATCTTCCAGCGCTTTCAAGGCTGGTCCGGCCGTGGGGATTTCGGGCAGTTCGGTCAACGCCAACCGCGGAACCAGCCCCGGTAGCCGCTTGAGCAGTAACTCGCGCAGAGTCGCCAGCCCTTCGCGCCGTTCCGCCAACACTCCGCGCTTGTACTTCACAATCCGGTCCAGCCCAAAAAGCTGAACTACGGCGGCATGGGGATACACCTCAATCTGAAACCGGCCGTGGGCGCGGGCTGAGATCCCATCGCCATGCAGAAACCCGCGGGCCGCCAGTTCCCGGCTCAATCCGGTAGTCCGCTCCCAATAGTCGCGTGCCTGGCTGGCAGGATATGCCCCGGCGTGGTATTTCCCGTACCGCGAATGGGCCAGCTTATCGGCGTCGCGCATGCCGGTCAGGTTCGGGATCACCAGCGGCGCATCCACGCCCACCAGCGTATCCCCCGAGGATTGCTCATCCACCCACGCCAGAATCTTCCCCAGGTCAGCCTCGCGGCAGAGATCGGTCAGCCGCAGGGCCTCGCCGTCCCATGCCAGCGCCGCCAAACCGCTGGGCTTGCCCGCCCACCCGAAGTCGATTC
>JBBQUE010000115.1:0-7733 GCA_038212805.1 Bryobacterales bacterium
GCCCGCTGACCTCCACGCTATCGATCACCGCCCCTACCTGTAGCGCGTAATCCAGGCGCGCCACTTGGCCCACGGTCAACTCCAGGCCTGCTTCGCGGATCGATTTGAAACCCTGCTTCTCAATGCTCATCCGAAACCTGCCAGGCGGAATCGAGGGGATGGAATAATACCCCTCGCTATTCGTGAGTCCCCGATATTCCACCGTGGTCGCTTCATTCGCGATCAGCACGGTTACAGCCGGGACCACGGCACCGGATGAATCCGTGATGCGTCCGGTGATCGAAGCCGTCTGGGCGAACAGAGCGCCGGCAAAAACAACAGGCAAAATACAGCAAAGCAGACGTGGCAAAGCAAGCCTCCCGAAGATAGTGCTGATAGTCTATCAGGGCAGCGGCTTCATCATCAGGTTCTTAAACATCACCACGCTGCCCTTGTTGTGCTGCTGCAGCGCGAAGTGCCCGTTGGTGTAGGTGTTCTTCTCATCCACGTAATCCACGGCCGGCTTGCCGTTAATCAGAATGATGATGTGGTTGCCCTTGGCGATGATGTGCTGGTTGTACCAGGTGTCGGGTGGTACCAATTGCTCGTAAATATTCTTAAAGTTATACAGGCTGCCGGTGCGCTTGGGGTCTTTATGGCTGCTGTTCACCTGAGCTTCGTAGCCTTTGGGGAAGCCCGGCCCGAACGCGGTCCGGAAATACATGCCGGAGTTGCCGCCGTCGCTAATTTTCACGTCGGCTTTGAATTCGCAATCGCCGCACTCGCGCACCATCCAGAACAGATGGCTGGCCTCGCCATCGCCCACAATCGTGCCGTCTTTCACCGTCCAGGATTCCGGACGTTCGTTGGCCTTCCAGCCGGTCAGAGTTTTTCCATCGAACATGCTCACCCAACCATCGGCCGCGGGAAGGGAGCAAGCCGCCAAGCCCAACAGGGCCGCAATTCGCAAAAAGGATTTCATGCGCATCATCTTATCGCGATATCCTGCAATACATCGCCATGCGTTATTCTCTTTTGCTTCTCACCTGCCTTCTTTGCCGCGCCGCGGAACTCGAAATCCCTCCTGGCGTTACCGTGGACCGCGCCGTTCCGTATACGTCTATCCCGCACGGTAAACTCTTCATGGATGTGGTCCGGCCCACCGCGCCCGGCCAATATCCCGGCGTGATTCTGATTCACGGCGGCGGCTTCAGTGGCGGCAAGCGGGATGAGTATCTGCCCATGGCCATCCGGCTGGCGCAAAACGGCTACGTCGCGGCTGCCGTGGATTACCGCCTGACGCCTATGTTCCAGTTCCCGCTGCCGCTCCACGACGTGAAAGCGGCGGTCCGGTTTCTGCGCGCCAACGCGGTCAAGTATAGTGTGGACAAACAGCACATGGCGGCCATCGGGGCGTCGGCCGGCGCAACCTGGGCCCAGTTCCTGGCCGTCACCCGGGACCTGCCGGAGTTCGAAGGCACGGGCGCGAACCGGCAGGAATCCAGCCGCGTGGATTGCGCCGTCAGCTATTATGGCCGGTCCGACATGCGCCGCGCGTACGAAGGCAGCCGCAACGCCGCCACCGCTTTACCGCCCCTGCTGGGAGGCGACCGTGCCACCGCGCTGGAGGCCCATTACCGCGCCAGCCCGCTGAACTGGATCACCCCCAACGCGGCCCCCATCCTGGCGATTCACGGCACGCGCGACGGTAATGTGCCCTTTGAACAATCCGTCTGGCTAGTGGACCGCATGCGATCCATGGGCATTGAAGCGGAGCTGGAAACCATGGCGGAGGCAGGGCATGGATTCAAAGGCGCGGACGCTGAGCGTGCCTTCGTCCGCACGCTGGATTTCCTGAATCGTAAAACAAAGCCAAAGCTGCTTGAAACCCGCCGCCTGATGGTGAACGATCATGGCCAGGGCGGGGAAATCCTGGCGCTGGCATGGCCCTCCGGCCGCGTCTTGTGGCGCCGTCCCAATCACCGCGGCACCTACCTGTCGGCTCTCCCCAACGGCCATGTGCTCTACATTGAGGATCCCAAGGGCCTGGTGACCGAGATTGATGCCGATCAGAAAGTGGTTTGGCAGTACCGTACCGAAAATGCCGGCCTGGTGAGCGCGCAGCGTCTGCCCAACGGCAACACCCTCCTGGTGGACGATACCAAGCCGCGCCTGTTCGAAGTCAATCCGGCAGGCGCCACCGTCTGGAGCGTGGAGAAGCCGGAATACAAAGGCCTAGCCATGCGTAGAGCCCGCCGCACCGCATCCGGATCCACCCTGGTGGCCATCCAGGACGCTGGACTGGTTTTGGAGCTCAATGCCCAGGGGGACGTAACGCGCAAGTGGGAATTTCCGCGGCGTATGCCGGCTTATCCGCAACCACTGGATGACGGAGGCATGTTGATTGGCTTGGCGGGACCGGGCGAGGTGCGGCGCATCGACGCCAGCGGCAAAACCGTAGCGGTGTTCGCCGGTCCGGCCAGCGAGGCACGCATGGCGTGGACTTCCGGTTATGCGCCTACGCCCGAAGGCGGACTGATTGTCTCCGACTACATGGGAACCCGCCTGGTGGAATTTGATGCCCAGGGGAAAATTGTGCATCAGCTCACGAATATCCCGTGGTCCGTTACCAGCATCGCCCTGCTGCCCTAGCAGCCCGTGTCTCAAGTCAAACTCGCCGGGTGGAGTCAAATCGATATAGATTGATTGAAAAGTTCCGTCCTCGAAAATCGACCGGTTTAGACATGGGCTGCTAGAGTTCTAGCTCCTACATTCGTCTTTGAGCGAGCCCGCCTCTCCGGAGCAGATCTTCTTGTCGTTTACATAACATAAATCGCCTTATATCGCCTAGATCAATGTCTTTTCCGCCCGAGGTATTAACCGTCTTTGGAGAAGTCTTCATTCCCCCGGCAGTTGAAAAGATCCGATACTTCCGGTCCGGTGCCACGATAAAAGTGAACCACCCATCCCCACTGGGTAATACCGTTCTTTCGTCCGTGAAGCCGTCAGGGTCAATACGTGCCATGCGGATGCTAAAACTGGCGGGACTACCATTGGGGAATAGCAGCCGCCCGTTAACGTGAACCGACTTGGTTGACGCGTCAGGTGTCGTTTGAGCCATTGCGACACTGAGTAGCACAGGAGAGCAAAAGGCGACAACCGCCCCATCGCAGCCCGTGGTTAAAGTTCCTTCCCGGCGAGAAGATCACTTTTAACTTGTTTTCACGGGTATTCGAATCGTCAAGTGCCCGCCGGGGAAGCGCGTTGTAGCGCGCCTAGGAAGGTCGAATTTTGCCCGTTTCGGATGACTGCGAAAAACCGGACTTTAACCATGGGCTGATAGGGAGTCGTAACCACATGTTAGCGCCCTTCACGACCGGGCAATGATCACAACTTCTTTTCTCGCTTAGGCAGATTAAATGTCTCAACTCCCTAACTCCCATCCCGGATCACCCGGCAGGAGTTGATGTCGAAGGTGACTTCGCCGATCGTCAACCGCGTCTGATCCCGGAAGCTGGTGACAAAGGTGAGAAACTTGCAGACATCCGCGAAGTTCGAAGCGATTCCCATGGAAGCGCGAAGCGCCCCGACGCTCTTGTTCTGGCCGCGGTCCCGCATCAATTTCAGGAAGCTCTGCAGGTTAATTTCCTCACCCAGTAGGTACCCGGCCTGCATGTCGTCCTCGGTCAGCCCCTCCGCCATCTCGCCCGCGCCGGGGTTGCAAAAGCATCCGCTGCGCAGAGAAATTCCCTGCTCCCCCGCCAGTTCCTCCACCCGCCGGTAATCCAGCAGGTGCCCCTGCGGATCGTAACAATTCAGCGTCACGGTTCCGCCGCGATCAGCCGTGGTTACCGGTCCGTGGATGCGCACCATCGGACGGCCGTTGCTGTGCCGCAGGGCCAGCAGTTCTTCCAGCAGCCAGCCGGTGAGGCAGCGGACGCGTTCTCCGATGGTCTCAATCCCGATCGATTGCAGATGCCGCAAGCCGATCTCCACCGCCGGAATCCCTAGATAATTTAGCGTGCCGTCTTCAAACGCTGCCTCGTTGGAGGAGAGCGCATGCGCCTGCCCTTGTACCGAAGCGAAGTTGACGGTGCCGCCCGCGAACCAGGGCCGCTTGAGCCTATGCACGGCGGATCGGCGGATCAACAGCGCGCCCACGCCGGTCGGGTATCCGAACATTTTGTAGAACGAAATGCTCACAAAATCCGGCTGCACGTCCTTCAGGTCAAGGCGATTGGTGGGCACGAAAGCCGCGGCGTCCAGCAGCACCTGCCAGTTCTTCCCGTGGGCCCTCTTTACCAAATCAAGCGGATGCTTCACGCCGGAGAAATTCGATTGCGCCGGGAACGCAAACAGGTTGTCGCAAGCGGGGTCAGCCTGATCCAGCAGGCCTTCGAGACGCTCCAGATCAATGCGCAAACCTGGATTGGTCAGCGGCGCATAAGCCACCTCCGCGCCCTTCCTTCGCGCGAACTCGCGAATTCCGTTCACGGAATTGTGGTTGTCGAACGTAGCCAGATAGCGGCTGCCCGCGGCGAACGGAAAGGATTCGCCCACCAGTTTCAGCGCTCCGGAAGCGTTCTGCGTGAACACCGCCAGGTAATCGTCCTCCGCATTGAAATAACGAAGAACGAAGCGGCGGGCACTCTCCACATGCTCCGTCATCGCGGTAGATGTTGGATTGGCTGAGTGCGGATTACCGAATACGCCCGGACGCAACAGGTTTAGATGTTTTTCAAGTTGCGACACCGCATAGAGCGAACCCCCCGTAAAATCAAGGTAGACCTGACGCCTTGCATCCAACTGGCCGTATTCCCGGGCTCGTAGTTCATCGAGCGCCGCGGTCATGAGGTAGCTGGGATATCGGGCGACGAAGTGCTGATACGCCCCTGGGTCTGCCATAGCTGCGATTATAGCCGTGGGCCGCTAGAATAAGGACACTGTGACTCGATTCGCCCTCATCTTTCTGGCCCTAGGGGCAACTGCGCAACAGCGGCCTGATGGACTCTATGCCACCTTCAACACATCGATGGGTACCATCACCGCCCGGCTGTATGAAAAAGACACGGCGAACACCGTCGGGAATTTCGTTGCGCTGGCGCAAGGCGAAAAGGCCACGCGCGATCCGAAGACTGGCAAAATGGTGAAGCGTCCGCTGTACAACAACATCACGTTTCACCGCGTGGTGCGGGGAGAGATGATCCAGGCCGGCGACCCCACGGGCACCGGCTCGCACGATTGTGGCGTCACGATTCCCGATGAGTTCCTGCCCGGGCTCAGGTTCGATGACGGGGGCAAGCTCGCCATGGCCAACACCGGGGCGCCAGATTCGGGGGGCTGCCAGTTCTTCATCACCGCGGATTCCATGCGCGCGTGGAATGGAAAGTACACCATCTTCGGTGTTGTGGTGGACGGGCGGAATGTAGTCTCGAAGATCAATCACGCTCCGGTCCGCGGCGACCGGCCGGTCGATCCGGTCAAGCTCAGTAACGTGACCATTGAGCGCATTGGGCCAGTGCCCATCAAGAAGAAAAAGAATGGAGGCAATCATTAACACGACTCATCCTCGTGGGGCGGCGTATGGTGATTCCCACGCGTGCCTTATCACGATTTGGCAAATTCGGAGCCTCATCGGTAGCCCAAAACAAATTACCGATTCGCCTAAGCCCAAGCTCAAGCTGGAAGAGGCGTATTTTCGAAACGATATGAAATTTGCGTCTGCCGGAATAGCGGGAGGGTTCACTGCATTCATGCGGAAGAATGGTTCGGTAAAGGCCGCCGCTTCTCGGCCGGTCCCCGCTGGTTAGATCTCGCAGCCCGATGGTGGGGGCTGAGTTCGATTTACACGTTCCAGGTTGGCGCACCCGTTCCCTGGGTGAATGGAAGCACGGCCAGCCCCGGGGATTACGTCTATTTCGGAGACAAGATCGTGGTGAACAACCGGTAGACGAACTCCTCCGCCTTCAACACGTCCGCATTTGACACCAAGGCGGCGGATCAGTTCCAACACCATATCCGCACCTTATCCTCAACCTTCGAGGATCTGCGGCAGGACGGCATCAACCAACTGGACCTCTCCGCCATTAAGAAGATCCAGATCCGTGAAAAAGCCTACTTCCAGTTGCGGGCCGAGGCTGACAATCTTGTCAACCACGCCACCTTCGCTGCTCCGAATACCACCGCGGCAAATTCGCAATTCGGCTTGATCACGGCGCAATCAAACCGGCCGCGGACGCTGATGTTGTCTAGCCGCTTCGTTTTCTAAAAGCGCTACCATGTAGGAACGCGACTGCATGGGCACACTGACAAGGATGACCGCGGCTGACTTCGGCCAACTGAAGACCTCAGAAACCGAAGACTTCGAATTGGTGAACGGAGAATTGATTCCATTGTCCAGTGGAACCTCCTTGCACGCGAAGATGCGCCGCCGGCTTGAACGTGCCATTGAACGCTATTTTGAAGACCATCCTATTGGCGAACCCTTAGGTGAAATCGATTGCCGCCTCTCCAACGATACGGTCAGGCGGCCTGACGTTTCCATCTTCCTGAAGGAACGATTGCAAGGGATCGATTGGAACAAGATCCCGGTCCCCTTCCCACCAGACATCGCGGTCGAAATCCTCTCGCCATCGGAAAGCGCCATCGACGTGCACCGCAAAGTCCGCGAATACCTGGCCGCCGGCACGCAGGAAGTTTGGATCCTGGACCACGTCAACGCTGAGCTGTTCGTCCATTCCCACGCGGGCATCCGCCTGCTGCTTGAAACGGATGTGCTGGCCTCCCCGCTGCTGCCCGGATTCGCCGCCCAGGTTGCTGAACTGTTTGGCGGCCTCTCCGAAGCGTCCCCAAGTTGACATCAACTCGCCAATAACGCCACAATCCGGAATTGCTCATGAATTCCAGATTGATCCTCGCCGCCATGATTCTCGGCCTCGCCGCCGCATCCCTCAGCGCCCAGCCCAAGCCCCAGAAGAACGACGAAGAGTACACCAGGCTCATCAAGCAGTACTTGCAGGATCCGCGCGTCACAACCGAACTGGTGGATCACCTGCCCGCGTCCGATACTGTTCCCACGCCCCTCAAATTCTTCGGGCGCATTCCTGGCACCCCGGGCGAACTCACCTACGCCAAGGACATCCACCGCTATTACGAAGCCCTGGCCAAAGCGTCCCCGCGTGCGCTTTTATGGAAACTGGGACAGAGCGAAGAAGGCCGCGATCAGGTGGTGTTGGCCATCGCTGACGAAGCCACTATCAAGCAATTAACGAAGTACAAGGGCCTGCTGGCAACCTTGAGCGATCCCCGTAAGACCACTGAAGAGCAGGCGCAGGCCGCCATCAAAACCGCGAAGCCTATCTACTGGGCGAACAGCGGCATCCACTCACCAGAGACGGGTGGCCCGGAAATGCTCATCGAACTGGCCTACCGCCTGATTGTCGAAGAGACCCCCTTCATCCAAACTATCCGCAACAACTCCATTATCTTCATCACGCCCGTGATTGAGGTGGATGGCCGTGAGAAGCAGGTGGACACTTACTACTACGGCAAAAAGACCAAGATGGCCAAGCCCCCGCTCATGTATTGGGGCAAATATGTGGCGCACGATAACAATCGCGATGGCATGGGCCAGTATCTGAAGCTAACCCAGAACATCACCAAAACCATGCTCGAATGGCACCCCACCGTCCTGCATGATTTACATGAGGCCCAATCGTATCTATACGTCTCCACCGGTACCGGTCCCTATAACA
>JBBQUE010000116.1:0-7673 GCA_038212805.1 Bryobacterales bacterium
CACCAACTTTTCGAACTTGACCGGAGATTAAACACGGTGCTACTGTCGAACTTCTGTGAAACGAACCCTCCTCGCCACCCTATTTGCCGCGTTTTGTGCGCACGGCGAGACAGCGCTCTTTTATGACCAACAGGTACCACGGACGGCGTTCGCGGCATCGGAAATTCGCCGGGCCTGTGCGTCGGCCGGGCAGGGCTTGATTGAGTCGCCGCTTGCGCGCTTTGAGGCCAACACGGCGCTGGTACGCATTGCGATCGCGTCGGATGGCCCGCAATCCGCCAGGCTGGTGGCGTCGCTGGGTATCGGCCCGCTGAAAGGATCCGGCGGGCAGGCGTACGCGATCCGGCGCCAGGTGAAAGGTGCGAACACCGTAATCGCCGTGCTCGCGGACGGTGCCACAGGGGCGATGTATGGCGGCTTGGATGTCGCGGAAGCGATCCGCTTGGGCACGCTTGACGCCTTGACGGATTCCGATCATTCCCCGCATATCGAACGCCGCGGGATCAAGTTCAACGTCCCGCTGGATGCGCGCACTCCAAGCTATTCCGATAACAGCGACGCGGCACAGCAAAACATTCTCGAAATGTGGAGCCTCGATTTCTGGCGCGGCTTTATTGATGAGATGGCCCGGCACCGGTATAACGTGCTGTCGCTGTGGAACCTACATCCATTCCCGTCGCTGGTCAAGGTTCCGGAGTATCCCGAGGTGGCGTTAAACGACGTGAAGCGCACGCGGGTACCGATGGACGATACGTTTTCGCTCAGTGGCAACGATATGGTACGGCCCGACCTGCTGGCGAATCTGGAAACGCTGAAGACCATGCGGATTGAAGACAAGATCGCGTTCTGGCGAGCCGTGATGCAGTATGCGCATGAGCGTGGGGTGGAAGTGTACTGGTTCACCTGGAACATTTTCACGTGGGGAGCGGAAGGGAAGTACGGAATTACGTCGCGTCAGGATAACCCGAAGACGATCGATTATTTCCGCGCGTCCGTGCGCGAACTGGTGCTCACTTATCCTTTATTGAACGGGATTGGGATCACCGCGGGGGAGCACATGGAAGAGCGTCAGGACGAGTTTTCCAAAGAGCAATGGCTCTGGAATACCTATGGCCGCGGGATTATGGACGCGATGAAGGTGCAGCCGGATCATCACGTGCGGCTTATTCACCGCTATCACCAAACCAGCACTCAGGACATCATGAGCGCGTTCAAGGACTACCCGGATGTTTTCGAGCTGAGCTTTAAATACGCCATCGCGCATATGTACTCAATTCCCAATCCGCGGTTCATCCAGCCCGCGCTGCCCCAAATCACGAAGGAGCACCGGACTTGGCTTACGGTTCGCGACGACGATATTTACAGTTTCCGATGGGGCAATCCAGAATACGCGCGGGCGTTCATTCGCAACATGCCGCCGCCGGACAAGATGGCGGGTTTTTATATGGGGCCCGACGGGACCATCTGGGGGCGGGAGACGATCAGCAAGGAACCTCAGAAGCCGCGCGAGTTGGTGATCAGCAAGCGCTGGTACTCGTTCATGCTCTGGGGCCGGCTGAGCTATGATCCCGATCTACCGGACAGTCTGTTTGAGCGAACCATTGCAACGCGGTTCCCGGAGGTCCCGGCCCAACGGATGATGGCTGCCTGGGCCGAGGCATCCAAGGTGTTCCCTCAGATTACTCGGTTTTTTTGGGGCGATATCGACCTGCGCTGGTTCCCTGAGGCATGCCTGAGCCACCCGCGTGCCGGCAAGGGTTTCTATACCGTGCAGCACTTTGTGGAAGGCTCTTCCATGCCCGGAGCTGGGGTGTTGAATATCAGCGAGTGGCGCAGGCGTAAGCTGGCAGGGACGGCGATGGACGGCGTGACTCCGCTGGAGATTGCCGACGGTCTTGCCAAATCCGGTGCGGCTACGCTGAGCATGCTGGTTGATTTGCGGGCCAAACAGGGCACGAACGTGGAACTGCGCCAGACCCTGGGAGACATGGAAGCCATGGCCTACCTGGCGAGTTATTATGCGGAGAAGATCCGCGGCGCGGCTGATTTGGCTTTGTTCGACAAAAGCGGCAAACCAGCCGGGCGGGAAAGCGCGATCAGGCACCTGGAAGCTGCGTTGGAAGCGTGGAAACGTTACTCGCGGGCGTATACGGTGCAGTACAAACAGCCGGTTCTGTACAACCGGGTGGGAGTGGTGGATTTGCCAGCGCTGACGGCCAAGGTGGAGCAGGATATTGCGATCGCCCGCCTATGGACACCGGGGACGGTGCCGGATGACCTAGCCGCGCCGCTGGCAGATCAGCCCTTTCGCAAGTGAGGGCGCGCAGGGTTGAGCTATGGAAGCTTACGGTCTCCCTCCCCCCCGCGCCAAAGGAACCAGAAATGCGCTCTGGGTATCTCCGTGTACGACGTCTTGTACCCTGCTTTTCGAGCAGCGAGTGTCGCGTGGGCGAGCGCTTCGTGCCGTGCGTTTAGCTTCAGACCCGGCGCGCCGTGTGCCAAACCGGTGCCGCGCCAAAACAGATCCGTTCGCTCACCAACCAAAGCGGGGTGCATCCTCGGGTTCTTCCTATAACGTTTGACTTTGCCTCGCCCTACCCCGTATGTCAACTTTGCCATCGAGTACCCTAGGAGAGACTCCTGGAGGCCAAAGCCCATGTTCCGATTTCTTCCCTTAATGGTAAAAAACAGCCTGCGCAACCGGCGCCGGAGCCTTCTGACCATCGGTAGCGTAGCCGTTTCTCTCTGCCTGCTGGGCGTCCTGTTCGCCATCTACAACACTCTTTTTCTGGGTGAGGCCACTCCGGCTCAAGCGCTCCGCCTGATCGTACGGCATCGTGTCTCCCTCACGCAATCCATGCCCGTCTCTTACCGCCAGAAGATTGAGCAAGTCCCCGGCGTGAAGCAAGTCATGATCTGGCAGTGGTTTGGCGGTACCTATAAGGACGCCCGCGACCCCAAGAACTTCTTCGCGCGCTTCGCGGCCGAGCCCGACCGCATCTTCTCCGTCCGCACGGAATACGAAATCCCCGAGGCTCAGAAGCTGGCCTTCCAGCGTGAACGCACCGGCTGTATTGTCTCGCAGGCCCTGGCCGAGAAGATGGGCTTCAAACTGGGCGACCGGATCAACTTGGTGGGCGATATCTTCCCCGTCAACCTGGAGCTAAAACTGGTGGGCATCTTCACCGAACCGCAAAACGAAGAGGTGCTCTACTTTAACCGCGACTACCTGCGCGACGCCCTGGGCGCCAGGAACCCCCGGAGTGATCAGGTAGGCGCGTTCGTGGTTCAGACCAACAGCGCCGACGACGTCGCCCGCGTGGCCAAGACCATCGACGACACCTTTTCGAACGCCCCCGCTCCCACCAAATCCGAGTCTGAGCGCGCCTTTCAACTCAGCTTCGCGTCCTTCGTCGGCAATCTGAAACTCTTCCTGCTGTTGATCTGCGGCGCGGTAACGTTCACCATCCTGTTGGTCTCGGCCAACACGATTTCCATGTCGGTACGGGAACGGGTCGGCGAGGTTGGGATCATGAAGACGCTCGGGTTTACGCAAGGCAATATCCTGGGAATCATCCTGGGCGAGTCGGCCGTGATCTCACTGATCGGCGGCGCGATTGGCTGTCTGCTGGCGGCGTTTCTGTGCCAGGGGGTAGCCCACAGTCCGGGGGCATCTTATATCCAGGCCCTCAAAAGCCTGGCCATCACCCCCATGATCGCCGTGATCTGCCTGGGGGTCTCGCTGTTTATCGGGTTGGTTAGTTCAGTATTCCCGGCCTGGGGCGCGGCGCGAACTTCGATTCTCGATTCGCTTCGATACTCCGGCTAAATCATTATGGCTATCCCCCTCTCATACAATCTGCGCAACCTGGTGGTCCGCAAGACTACTACCCTGATGACGGCCCTGGGCATCGCGCTCACGGTGGCCGTGCTGTTGTCGGTCCTGGCGCTGGTGAACGGCCTGCAATCGGCATTCAAATCCACCGGGAGCCCGCTCCAGGTGCTTGTCATGCGGAAAGGCGCGACGGCCGAACTCAGCAGCGGCGTCACCCGCGAAACCTTTCAGAACTTGAAAGCTATCCCGGGAATCGCAAAGAACGGAAACGAACCCATGGCGTCGCTTGAGATGGTCACCGTGATCAACCTTCCCAGCGTCGACAGTCCCGAAGGGAAGAACCTGACCCTGCGTGGTTTGCTGCCTGCGGGAATCGAAATGCGCGACGGCCTGAAGCTTCAGCAGGGACGCTGGTTCAATGCCGGCCAGCGCGAGGTGGTGATCGGGAAATCGATAGCCACCCGCTATCCCGACGCCCAGATGGGAAAGAGTCTGCGCTTCGGTCGCGGCGAGTGGGTGGTGGTGGGCGTAATGGATGGCGGACAATCGGCCGTCAACAGCGAGATTTTTGGCGACCTCAACCAGATCAGCTCGGATTTCAACCGGTCCGATGGGCTGAGCTCGGTCTTGCTGCGCGCTACCGACGCGGCCACGGTGCCTGCCCTGATCAACACCCTGAACGACGACCGCCGCCTGGGCGTGAGTGCTATCACCGAAAAGTCGTACTACGAATCGCAAACCAGCGCGGCCGCTCCCCTGCAGTTTCTGGGGCTCTTTATTTCCGTAATCATGGCGATAGGGAGCAGCTTTGCCGCCATGAATACCATGTATGCGTCGGTAGCCCGGCGCGCTCGCGAGATCGGGACTTTGCGGGTTCTGGGCTTTTCGCAGGGCGGCATCCTGATTAGTTTCTTGTTGGAATCGTTGCTGTTGTCCCTGCTGGGCGGAGTGATCGGCTGCATTCTAGTCTTGCCGCTGAACAATATCACCACCGGCGTGGGTAGCTTCGTCACTTTTAGCGAGATTGCCTTCAACTTTAAGGTAAGCCCCGCCATCATGCTGATTGGGCTGGGGTTTGCCCTGTTCATGGGCGCAATTGGAGGCCTCTTTCCGGCCAGCATGGCCGCCAGGAAAGAGATTCTGACGGCTCTGCGGGAAGTCTAACAAGGAACTATGGAAGACGATTTAAAGAGTCTGCGGATCGACCGCTCTAAGAAAAAGAATTCGGACGGGTCGTCCCCCTGGGCCACGCGCTTCATTGTTTTCGGAATTCTCCTCTTCATTCTGGTGGGAGCGGGACGGTACGTGTACGGAAAGCTGAACGCGGCAACCGAGGTTGACGTAATCCGGGTCCGCGCGCCGCGGGCCGCTACTTCGGGAACAGCAGGCGAGCAGGTGGTGGTACTAAACGCAACTGGGTACATCATCGCCCATCACAAGATTGAATTGGCCGCGAAGGTGATCGGAAAAGTGGCGTGGATCGGGGTGGAAAAAGGGACGAAGGTCCGCCAAGGCCAGGAACTGGTGCGCCTGGAAGACGACGAGTATCGCGCCCGCCTGATTGAAGCCAAGGGCAATCTGGGGAATTTGAAGGCCCGCCTGGCGGAGTTTGAAAATGGGTCGCGGCCGGAAGAAAAGGCCAAGGCGCAGGCGGACGTGCAGCAGGGCAAGGCCGATCTGGAAAACGCTCGTGTAACGCTGGGCCGGACCAAGGATCTGGTAGCGCAAGGAGTGCTGGCGAAACAGGCTCTGGATGACGCACAAGCCCGCTACGATGGACAGACGGCGCGGGTGGCTTCGCTTGACCGTGGCTACGAACTGGTCCGCATCGGGCCTCGTAAGGAGCAGATTGATGCTTTGCGAGCCCAGGTTCAGCAGGCCCAGGGAACGGTGGATTACGCCCAGACGCAAATGGACAACACCGTGATCCGGGCACCCATTTCCGGCACCATTCTGGAGCGCAACGTGGAAAAGGGCGAGTTCGTCACCACTGGTTTCGTAGGGGATAAGGGTGCCAAGGGCTACGTGGTTTCCATGGCCGACCTCAACGATCTGCAGGTGGAACTGGACATTAACCAGAATGATTTCGCCAAACTGGATTCCAAGCAGCCCGGGATCGTGACCACGGACGCCTATCCGGACAAGAAGTATCAGGGAGTGATTGAGGAGATCTCGCCCGAAGCCAACCGGCAGAAGGCCACCGTTCAGGTGAAAGTAAAGGTGAGCAGCCCGGACGATTTTTTGCGTCCGGAGATGAATGCCAGCGTGGCGTTCGTTTCAGAGGCTAAGCCCGGCCAAGCCGCTGCCAAAGCCCTGATTACCGTTCCCTCTACGGCGCTGCGGGGAAATATAGCGTTTGTGCTGGTGGATGGAAAAGCCGTTAAGAAGACCGTAACCCTGGGCGGCACCACATCGCAAGGGGTGCAGGTGCAAAGTGGTCTGATTGGCGGAGAAGATCTGATCAACAATCCGCCAGCCGATCTCAAGGACGGGCAGCCTGTGCGCCCTAAACAACAAGGATAGATGTCGATGCCCGAAATCGTGATTGAAACTAAGCATCTCCAGAAGGAATTCGTCCGCGACGAGTTTCATGTAATCGCCCTGAAGGACGCCAATATTCAGATTCGGCAGGGGGAATTCGTGGCGCTGATGGGGCCGTCCGGCTCCGGCAAATCCACCTTGCTGCATTTAATTGCGGCCATGGATCGCCCGACCGATGGCGAAATTCTGGTGCTGGGGGAGAATCTAAGAAAGCTGAGCGACCGTGAAATCGCCCACTGGAGAAATATCCATATCGGGTTCATCTTCCAATCCTTCAATCTGATCCCGGTGTTGAGCGCCATCGAGAACGTGGAATTGCCCCTGAAGCTGACCAACCTCAACAAGAAGGAGCGGATGGCGCAGGCGGAACGTGCATTGAAACTGGTGAACCTGGGTGACCGGCTAGACCACTTTCCCCGCCAGCTTTCGGGCGGGCAGGAACAGCGCGTGGCCATCGCCCGGGCCATTGCGACGGACCCGGATCTGATTCTTGCGGACGAACCCACCGGAAACCTGGACGCAACGTCGGCGCAGGATATTCTGACGCTGCTCTCCCGGCTGAATAAGGAATTCGGGAAGACCATCGTGATGGTGACGCACGATCCGCACGCGGCCGCGTTCGCATCGAAAGTGCGCCATCTGGAAAAAGGCGAGTTGCTGCCCGAAGGCGCGATGGCAGTCTAGCAGCCGGTGGCTAAAGTAGCCTTCGGGCTCCAGGGATGGGTTGTAGGGCATCTGTACATGTCGCGGTTCCACGCACATCGGCGTTTCCAGTGGACCGGCTGAGACACCGGCCCGCTCATTCCCGGCAGCATGAAATCAAGGATGATCATGTCGAAGCCGTCCGTCGCGGCCATGCGATGTTCACTCGCCTCGCAAGCCTTGCATTTCCTGCAAGGCTCTCCGCAAGTGACGCAAGACGTTCAGCGGGCTTTTTTCGTTTGCTTTCCCGCATGCCGGCCGCTGCCATCCCCTTGATCGAGAATGCCGCCAGCAGGATTCAGCTTCGCGAGCGCCCCTTGCAGCCGCTTCCGGGCTGCGATCGCCGCGGGGTCCTTTGTGTCCTTGTCCACCAGTCGCTCCTCAAATGGCGCTTGACTCATGTCGAACAGCTTCTCCTCTTGGTTCAGCTTCCATCCGGCTTCCCTGACATACCATTGCCGGGCCAGTTGGATGAAGATCCAGTCGCGCGGCTGCCCCTTCTTGCCCCGTATCTGCGGGGCGAGACTGCGGCCGTCGATAATAGTGTTCTGTGGCGGCTTAACACCCGCCAATTCGGCAAACGTCGGAAGAAAGT
>JBBQUE010000117.1:0-7662 GCA_038212805.1 Bryobacterales bacterium
GACTCCGGAACAGGCGTTCGCTCTGGTGCGGGCCAAGCTGTAACAACCCCAATCCGGCGGCGGCCCGGCCAGCAAGATTGCGCCCGGAGTGGGCTCGCCGGATAGCATCGTGGGGTCGGAAAGCGATCTGGAAACACGCATTGATGAGGCTCCATTCGCGGGCGGTGGGGGGCCGCTGCCGGATGCGGTCCGCGATTTGCTGGCGGCAGGGAAACTGGAGGCCATGCTGTCCGTGGGCGTCAGCCGGGTGCTGCCGGATGGCGTATTCGCGGGCCTGGGTTCGGCGGTGGTGCTGCTGCGGTCGTCGAACTGGGATGCCGGCACGGCCCGCGGCGCGCTGGCGTCAGCCGGAATGACGTTCGATGGACCGTCACCCATGGCTCTGCTGACCAGCGGACCGCTGTTGATTCTGTCCGACCGGCCGGACCTGGCGCAGAGCATTCTGGCCGGGGCGGGGAAGCCAGCCACGCAGGCTGCCGGACGGTATTCCGCTGCCTACCAGCATGGGCGCGAATTGCCCAACTTCATCAAGCTCACCCGGCTGATTGATAATCCGCTGCGCACGCCCGACCAGCCGATGTTCTTCTCGCAGAACGCCGGGAGCCTGGGCCAATCCATGCTGGGCCGGCTGGATTCGGCCTCCATGGTGGTGCACGATACTGGCGCTGTAGTGACGCAGAAGCTGGTCTATAAACTGAAACCATGACCCGGCGAGAGGCGCTGCTGGCCCTCACACTGGGCCGCCTGTTCCCGCGCACGGCGTACCTGTTGATGGACCCCGCGTCCCGGCATCTAATCGCCTCACATTGGAACGAGAGCGGGAACGAGAGCGGGAACGCGCCCGATACCGCCGCGCCCATGGGTTCGCTGATGAAGCCCCTGGTGGCCCAGGCCCATGGTGCGCCGTTCCCGGAATTCGATTGCCAGGGATGCTGGAAGCCCGATGGCCATGGCCGGCTGGGGTTGACGGAGGCGCTGGCGCAATCGTGCAATAGCTATTTCCTGGCGTTGGCCCGCACCGTGAGTCCGGAAGCGATCGCGCGGGTGGCCGGCCGGTACGGATTGCCGCCGCCAACGATTCAAACACCGGAAGCGTGGATCGGATTCGGCACCGGCTGGCAGGTTCCTCCTGCGGGCCTGCTGAGCGCTTATTGCGAGTTGGATCCGGTGGTGATGCCGGGTCTACGGCGTTCGGCGGAGCGGGGCACGGCGCGCGCCTTTGGCGGGGATGCGTATGCGAAAACGGGTACCGGGCCTTGCACGCATTACCCGAAGGGAAACGGAGACGGGTTTGCGATCGCCCTGTTCCCGGCGGAAACTCCCCGCTATGCGCTGCTGGTCTCAGCGCACAATCAACCCGGCTCGGAGGCCGCGCGCATTGCGGGGAAAATGCGCCGGGAGATGCGGTGAGACGTGCCGCCCTGTAACCTTCGCCTACAAGGCCGAAGTCTATACTATGTAAATACCTCGTCATGTGGATTGTTGAACTAGCTCTCCGTCGGCCATACACGTTTGTCGTGATGGCTCTCCTGATTGCCATCCTGGGCGGCGTGGCCATCGTCAGCATGCCGGTGGATATTTTTCCGTACATCGATATTCCGGTCGTCAGCGCTGTCTGGACGTACAGCGGGGTCTCGCCGGAAGAGATGGAAAAGCGCATCGTCACCATCTTTGAGCGCTCCCTCACCACCACCGTAAACGACATCGAACACATCGAATCGCAGTCCTACAACGGTGCCGCGGTGATCCGCATCTTTTTCCATCCGGGCTCTAAAGTGGAACTCGCGGTCGCCCAGGTCTCGTCCGTCGCGCAGGGGATGCTGCGTATTCTCCCTCCGGGGATTCTGCCTCCGCAGGTTGTCAAGTACGATGCCTCGGCTGTGCCCATTCTGCAGCTCGGCTTGCAAAGCAAGACATTGAGCGAACAGGCCCTGTACGATTACGGCCAGAACTTCCTGCGCACCCAGTTAGCCACCATCCAGGGCGCGTCCATACCCTCCCCGTTCGGCGGTAAATACAAGCAGGTCATGGTGGATCTCAACCCCGCCGCCATGTACGCCAAACAAGTTTCGGCCACCGACGTTGCCAATGCCATGACGCTCCAGAACCTGATCCTGCCCGCCGGCACCGCCAAATTCGGCGACCGCGATTACCAGATCAAGATTAACAGCAGCCCGCGCATTCTAGATGAGCTGAACGATCTGCCGGTGAAGGTGGTGAACGGTGCCACGGTTTACATCAAAGACGTCGCTCAGGTCCGCGATGGCTTCAACGTCCAGAGCAATATCGTGCGCACGAACGGCAAGCGCGGCGCGCTGCTCACCGTCCTGCGCAACGGCAAAGCCTCTACCCTCACCATTGTCGACGCGGTCAAGAAGCGCCTGCCCAAGATCATGGAAGGGCTGCCCAAAGAGTTGGAAGTAACCCAGTTCTTCGACCAATCGCTGTTCGTGCGCGCGTCCATCAATGGCGTCCTGCGCGAAGCCCTGATCGCCGCTCTGCTCACCGGCCTGATGATCCTGCTGTTTCTGGGAAGCTGGCGCAGCACCATCATCGTCTGTATCTCTATCCCGCTCTCCATCCTCACGTCTCTCATCATCCTTAGCATGATGGGCCAAACCATCAACGTGATGACGCTGGGCGGCCTGGCGCTGGCGGTGGGCATCCTGGTGGACGACGCCACGGTTGAGATTGAGAACACCCATCGCAACATGGCCATGCGCAAGCCGCTGGTGCGCGCGGTGCTGGATGGCGCGCAACAGATCGCCGCGCCCTCATTCGTCTCCACGTTGTGCATCTGCATTGTCTTCGTGCCTGTGCTACTGCTCACCGGGGCCGCCAAATTTCTGTTCACCCCGCTGGCCATGGCCGTGGTGTTCGCCATGATGGCTTCGTATTTGTTATCCCGCACGCTGATTCCGAACATGGTGCACTACATGCTCCGTCCGGAAGTGAAGCTCTACGCCCAAGGCCAACATGGCGAAGCGGCCGGCGGCAAGGGCGTCATCTGGAAGGTTCACTACCTGTTCAACTACCGTTTCGAACAGCTCCGCGACGCTTACAATTCGCTGCTCGCGTGGTCGCTCCATCACCGGCTGCCGGTGTTGCTGGCCTTCTTTGTTTTCACCTTCGGCTCCTTGGGGCTGGCCCCGTTCGTGGGCCGGGATTTCTTTCTCACGATCGATTCCGGCCAGATGCGCCTGCACGCCCGCGCCCCAACCGGCACCCGCATCGAAGAGGTGGAACTCATTTTCGCCGATATTGAGGACACCATCCGTTCGGTGGTTCCCCAGCGTGAGATCAGTACCATTATCGACAGCATCGGCTTGCCGCAAAGCAGCGTCAACCTGGCTATGGGCGACGTCCCTACCATCGGCATCAGCGATGGCGAAATATTGATTTCGCTCAAGGAAGAGCATGGTTCGACGAAAGATTACACCAGCGCCCTCCGCAAGGAACTGCGTAAGAAATTTCCCGAGGTTCTCTTCTTCTTTGAGCCCGCGAATATCACGAATCAGATCCTCAATTTCGGATTGCCCTCGGCCATCGACGTTCAGGTGGGCGGCCGCGACACCGTCGCCAATCTGGCGCTGGCCCGCAAGCTGGAAGAGCGTATCCGGCACATCCCCGGCGCAGCCGACGTGCACATTCATCAGGTAGTGGATTATCCTTCCATCAACCTGGACGTCGATCGCGCCAAGGCTGGCCAGCTGGGCCTATCCCAGCGCGACGTGGCCAATAGCGTGATGATCTCGCTTAGCGGCAGCGGCATGATCGCCCCCACCCAATGGCTGAACTGGGTTAACGGCGTGAATTACAACGTGTCGGTGCAAACGCCTCAATACCGCATCGATAACCTGGACGCGCTGATGCGGACCCCCGTCACCCAGCCCTCGAACGTTATGGCCTCCACCACGGCCGCCGGCGCGAATCCCGGTGGGAATGCTTCCAGCACCACCCAGTTCCTGGCCAACCTGGCCGGTACCCGGCGCGGCCTATCCGCTGAAATTGTGAACCATTACAACGTCCAGCCGGTGTTTGACGTGTATGCCAACGTCGACCGGCGGGACCTGGGAAGCGTGGCCTCTGAAGTGGAAAAAATCATGGCGGGCGTGAAGCAGTTACCGCGCGGCACCTCGCTCGATCTGCGCGGACAGGCCGAAACCATGCAGACGTCGTTCTTCCGCCTGGGACTGGGAATGATCTTCGCGGTGATCCTGGTCTACCTGCTGATGGCGGTGAATTTTCAATCCTGGCTGGATCCGTTCATTATTCTGATGGCGCTGCCGGGCGCGCTGGCTGGCATTGTGTGGATTCTGTTCATTACCCAGACCACGTTCAGCGTGCCCTCCCTGATGGGCTCCATCATGTGCATCGGCGTGGCCACCGCCAACAGCATCTTGATCGTGGTGTTTGCCAACGATCAGCGCCGCGACGAAGGCATGGACGCTCTGCAGGCGGCGCTGTCGGCTGGGCATACCCGCATGCGTCCGGTCCTGATGACCGCCGCCGCCATGATCATCGGCATGCTGCCCATGGCCTTAGGATTGGGTGAAGGGGGCGAGCAGAATGCGCCCCTGGGACGCGCCGTGATCGGCGGCCTGATGCTGGCTACCGTCACCACTTTATTCGTAGTCCCGCTGGTCTATAGTCTTCTCCGCAAGCAGGCCCCCATCGACTTCGATCATCAACTGGCGCAAGAACAACTCGAAGATAGCTACGATGAATAAGGCGATGACCGACACCGAACTGGAGCTGCGGGCAGAGATCGAAGAACTAAAGAGGCAATTGCGAAAGCCCGCCCACGGACACCCCTCGCGCGTGGTCATTGTGGCTCTCGCCCTGTGTGTGGGGGTGGCCATCGTGGCCGGATTCCTGGGTGGCTACCTGCCCCGGCATCGCCAGGACGCCATCCTGGTGGCCGAAGCCGCGGCCGAAACGCAATCCGTACCGGTAGTGAATGTGGTGGCGGTGGAGCGCTCCGGCGCAACCTCAAACCTCACCCTGCCTGGAAATATTCAGGCCGTAACCGAAGCGCCCATTTTGGCCCGTGCCAGCGGCTATGTCAGGAAACGCTACGTCGATATCGGCGATCGCGTCAAGGCCGGGCAGTTGCTCGCTGAGATTGAAGGGCCGGAGCTGGAGCACCAGGTCCGCCAGGCCAAGGCCGCGCAGGATCAGGCCAGCGCCAACCTGGAACAGGCCGCGGCTAATCTGGAGCAGGGAAAATCCACCGCGCAACTGGCCAAGGTGACCGCCGCCCGCTGGAAGAATCTGGCGGATCGCGGCGTGGTTTCGAAGCAGGAGAACGACCGGTATCAGTCTGAAACGGAAACCCAGAATGCCCACGTGGTGGCGCTGGAAAAAGCGGTAGCCAGCGCACGCAGCAGCATCGGGATGGCGGAGGCCGCGTTGGCGCGCCTGACGGAAATCCAGGGCTATCAGAAAGTGCGCGCCCCGTTTGCCGGGGTTATCACCCAGCGCAATGTCGATGTAGGCGCGCTCATCACCGAAGGCAACACGCTGCTATTCCGCATGGCCCAAACGGACCGCCTGCGTATCTATATTAATGTGCCCCAGGCCGATGCCTCCGCCGTGCGCGCCGGGCAATCCGCGCAGGTCACGGTCGCTGACCTGCCCAAGCGCACATTCGGCGGAATAGTTACGCGCAGCGCCAACGCCTTGGATCCCGCCACCCGGACGCTGCTGACGGAGGTTCAACTGCCCAACGCCGATGGGGCCCTGATGCCGGGCATGTATGCAACCGTAAGCCTGGCCACCCCCCGCGCGGATCCTCCCATGCTGATTCCGGGTGATACCCTGGTGGTTCGTGCCGGGGGGCCGCAGGTGGCCGTGGTTTCGTCGGACAAGACCATCCACTTTCAAAACATCCAGTTAGGGCGCGATTATGGCGACCGCCTGGAAGTGCTGTCAGGGTTGGAAGCGGGTCAACAAGTGGTGGTGAACCCGGGAGATTCCATCCGCGAACACGTGAAGGTGAACCCGGTGGCGTTGAAAGAAAAGCAACTGAAGACGCCGCGATAGCACCCCACAAGGCTTACGTTCGGGGCGGGAACTGCCATTGCCGATTTCCAGGTAAGTGTGCATGCGACAGTTCTGCCGGCGCATGCGCGACAACGTTATGCGCCTGCCCCGGCGTGCAGCCGTAGCGTTTGCTCTGATTGCACTGGCCGCGCTTGGAATTGTATTTTGGTCCCTTCGGAGTTCCCAAGCCCCGGCCAAACCCCTGCGGGTTGGGGTCGATAACGCACCGCCCTATCAGATGCCCGCCCAGACGGCGGAGTGGAAGGGTTGCCGGTGGACATGCTGAGCGAAGCGGCGCGGCGGAGCGATCACGTTCGTACCGATTCGCGGGTTGCTTCCTGACGAGGCGTTGCGCTCCGGTGTCTCGTGGACTTGTGGCCGGCCGGGGGTGTTACCGCGGACCGGCGGCGCTGGCTTCATCTCACCGAGCCTTGGCTTCTCAACCGCTGGTCTCCCTGATGGCAACTCCGTCCGGGCCGCATCGCTTTGTCTTGCGGGAGCACCGCGGCGAAGCTTTGCAATTGGTCTGCCGGGATGAAGCCGATGCGGCGTTCCTCGAAGCTCGCTATCTGGACCGGTCTCTGGTAGGCCGTCCTGCGGGCTGCGAAGGTGCTGGTTTCCGGCTCGCGGTTATCGAGGGTATTTCGCTGGAACTGGCGATTCTGGCATTGCCGCCCTACGCCTGGCAGGCCGAGGCCCTCCGCGCGGAGATTGGGCACCTGGCCCTGGAAAGTCAGATGGCGGCCAGCCTGGAGGCGCGGCTGCTGCTGGGGCGACTGGGCTGCCGGGCTGACACCGTCGCCGATGGGCGGGAGGCGGTGGTGGCCGCGCGCCGGGTGCGATACGACTTTGTCCTGATGGACTGCCAGATGCCGGAACTGGATGGTTACGGAGCCACCCGCGCCATCCGGGCCGCGGAAGCCGGTAGCGGGCTCCGCACGCCCATCATCGCCCTGACTGCTAATACACTGCGAGGCGAGAGTGAAAACTGCCTGGCCGCGGGCATGGATAGCCACCTTACCAAGCCTGTCCGCGCCGAGGAACTGGCCGCCGTGGTGGACCGGTGGATCGCGAACAGCCCGTCCAGTGGGGACGCTGAAAACATCGCGGCCCGGTTGGAGGAACTGGCGGAGTCCGGGTTTGAACCAGAGGATCTGTGGGAATTGATCGATGGATTCCTGGAGACGACGCCCGCCATTTTACCGGATCTAAGAGCCGCCCTCGGGCGCGCGGAATTGGACGCCGCGGCTCATACTATCTGAGACACACTTCCACTTGACCATGAAAGAAACATGGCGGATAATCGATCCCATAGCATTCGCGGGCTGAATGGAGGACCACGTGTTTCGCCAATTCATTGTTAGGACGTTGCTTCTGTGGGCTGCCGGATCGCTTCTGGCGCCCGCCTTGCCGGCGCAAGTTGTTACCGCGACGCTCACCGGCATCATCACGGATTCTTCGGGCGCTTCGGTTCCGAACGCGGCCATAAAAGTGACCGAACAGTCCACTGGCGTGACGCGCTCCAGCACCTCCTCGGTAGACGGAATTTACAACGTTGCCTATCTGAACCCGGGTGTTTACAAAGTTGAGGTGGAGGCCCCGGGCTTTAAGAAGTAC
>JBBQUE010000118.1:0-7645 GCA_038212805.1 Bryobacterales bacterium
ACCAGCACCATGCCATATGGTTCCTTGATGTACCTGCGGAACTTCGCCAGATCGTAATCGGAAAAGCCCACCACTTCCAGGCTGAGCTTGGCGAACTTCTCGCTCATCGATTCCTTGTCCAGAACGCGTAAAACCGCGTCCTCGCCATGGATCGTCGGCATGATTGAGACGCGAAAATCGATCAGCCGCCCCTTGTAGCGAACTCGGAAACGTCCATCCTGGGGTGTGCGGCGCTCGGCGATGTCGAGTTCGCTCATGACCTTGAGACGCGAAATGATAGTGGAATGCCAATCCTTGGCGATCGGTGGCATGGCGTAGTGCAGCACGCCGTCGATACGGTACTTGATCGCCACTTCCTGGTCCCGCGTTTCCACGTGGATATCGCTGGCGCGCCGTTCAAGCGCGTTAAAGATAGTGGTGTCTACCAGCTTGATGACTGGCGCGATATCGTTATCGACCGCCGTGAGCTTGTCGATGGAAATAGTCTCGTCGGGGTTCTCTTCATCGCCCACGACGTCGAGCGCAAACCCTTCAGTCACTTCTTCGAGCACGCGCTGGGACTGCTCAGTCTTCTTCAGCAGGTCCGAGATCTGCGACAGTGTCGCGACTCGCACGCGTAGCTTTTTCTGCAGCAGCACCGCGAGCTCATCGATCAGGTTCAGATTCCGGGGATCCGCCAGCGCAATATCCAGGTGGCCGTTCTCGGCATGAATTGGAACGAAGTTATAACGGAACATCAAATCGACCGGTACCGAGTGGAACAGGTCATGATCGATCCGGACGTCCCGCAGGTCGACAAACTCGCACCGGTACCGGAAGGCAACAGCCTTCGACTGGGCGACTTCCTCAACGGGATCGGTAAGTTTGACGCGATCGCTAACAGCCATGGATTTCCTTTATCTCAACGTGTCTGCCAGAGAGAAAATCGGCAGGTAAAGTGCCACCAGAATGAAACTTACGAAGGCACCCATGAAAATCATGATGGCGGGCTCAATCAACGCCAACGCGGCCGCCATGCGCGTATTAACGTCTTCTTCATAAAATTCCGCGACGCTGCTCAGCATTTGCGGCAAAGCGCCCGTGGATTCCCCCACCTCAATCATGTCAATCGAGAGGGCCGGGAAAATACCCGTATTGCGCAGCGCGGTCGATAGGGACTGCCCTTCCTTCACCATCTTTCCCGACTTGCCGATGGTGTTGCGCATCAGATGGGTACCCAGCGAACTGGACGCCGTGTCGAGCGCCTGAAGCAGCGGAATGCCGCCCACCAGCAGGGTTCCTAATACGCGGGAAAACTGCGCCACCTGGTACTTAATCCAGATCTCCCCAACCAAGGGCGTGCGCAAGCGAATGCGATCCATGCGATCCTGCCCGCTAGGGGTAGCGCTCCAAAACCGGAAGGCCACAATCAGGGCTACCAGCGCCGCAAAACCGCCCACAATGTAGCTGCGCGCCGTGCTGCCGATGGCGATCAGCATTTCGGTGGCAAAGGGCAGTTGAGCATTCATGCTGCGGTAGAGTTCCGCGAAGCTGGGAACCACGTATACCACCAGGAAAACCATCAGCGCGCAGACCAGAAATAGGAGCAGAGACGGGTAAATCAGCGACATGATCAGCCTCTTGCGGATGGCCAACGCCAGTTTCTGGTAGGTGATGAACCGCTCCAGCACCTCCGCCAGTGCGCCGCTCTTCTCGCCCGCCAGCACGGAGGTCACGTAGATAGCCGGGAATACCCCTTGCCGCGCAAATGAATCTGAAAGCAGCGAACCATTCTTGACGTCCTGCCGGACAGCCCGGATGTGCGGACCCAGTTTTTCGTCTGTCAAGCGTTCCGAAAGCAGATCCAGCCCCTTGAGAATCGGAAGACCCGCCTTGATTAAGGTGACAAACTGCTGGTTGAAGATCAGGAACTTTTCCAGGTTGATCTTCTTCCCCTTGCCGGATCCGGTAATCGAAATTCCAGCGATCTCGCGGCGCGGCCGGATGGAATAAATCAGGTACCCCTGTTGGGTGAACTTGTCCCGGATCTCCTTCTCGGTGTTCCCCTGCGCCACTTGTTGGCGGATCTCACCCCGCGAATCGGCGAATTTGAGGACGAATTCCGCCATTATTGGGTGGGCTCCCCGGTTACCAGCGTTGCGCCGGCGGGCATCTGAAACTTGAAGCGGGCGTCGTCTACATGCGGATTGAGCTTTTCCTGATCGAACTCAAATACGAGTACGGAGTTATCCTGCCCGCTGATCACCAAGCGCCGGATTTCCGATGACGCGGAGACGCGCATCTCAATTTTGTCGTAAGGCAATTTGTCCGACTTTGCGTTCGCCGTAATGACAAAATCCGCCCCTTCCACCTTGAGCACCAAGTCGCGGAACTCCTTGTTGAAGTCCAACTTACCGAGCAGGAAGGCCAGAGGCGCGCGCATATCTTCGCTGTCCTTCAATGGCATGCGCTCCACCCGGTTCAGCCCTGGATTGTACAGATAGACCTGCTTCCCGTCGGAGATAAATAGCTTGCCCTCCGGAACGGTGTAGTCCCAACGCATCTTCCCCGGTTTGCGCAGGGTGAGCTGGCCGGATTCGCTTTGGCGCGGCCGTCCCTGGCCGGTATATCGTTCGTGGAAAAAGACTTGCAACGTTTTAGCACGGTTATAGCGCGATTCCACTCCCTTCAACACAGTAGTTAGATCGGCATCCGCGCCGAAAACTATTAGGGGGGTGAGGACCAGTACGGCCGCAAATCGGGTCACATTACTATGACGTTGCCGGCGAACAAAACGTTGAGAAATCTAAGTTTCCGAGTCGGCGCAACCAAAGTCAGCGTCAAAGAGAGTGATAATAGGCGCTTCTTGGGCTGCGACAAGATGCTCGGCATGCGCACTTGTGTAAAGAGGATGCATTAATGATGAATGACATGGAAGATCTGCTGGATTTCGACGAGGAGATCAATGTCCCCGCCCTGGAAAATCTTTCATTGGAGCCTTTCGAAGAGTTCGATGACGATTTTCTGGCCGGTCTCTTTGAAAACCGCCCTGCCTGGCCTAAGGCCGCCTAAGCTGCTCCGGCGCCCTTAAATGGGAATACCACCTTTTGGATGGATGTACCCACGACTTCGATCCGCTTCAAATCAGCCGTACCCACTCCCAGTGATTCCGCCAGCTTAAGCATACTATCGCAATCCAGAAACGGAGCCTGCCCCCTATCCGCCAGCGGATTGTAGCCCATGATGGCCGTTCCCACGGCATCGGTGGTTACGGCATTCGTGCCTAGAACCAACACCCCCGGGGTAACGTACTGGATTCCCTTTATCCAAGGCCCCTCACCCACGTTAACGGTGTCGATTCCGTCAATGAAATCGATATCGATTGGGCGGTCAGCCACAAGATCCGCGACAATCCGGGGCATGCGATAGCCTGGGTCGCGCGAGGATAAGGGATCCTTCTCTGGAAGAGCGACGCTGGCGGGCTGGCGTTTCCCAACGTGGCACACGTCGACACGTCCCTTGGTGGGATTCTCGTTCGGCTCATCCTTGCCGGCGTCGTCGCCATAGATGGACGCGGGCGTGATGCCGAAGCAATTCTTCATGGCAAGGGTGACGCCGCAGGTGGCATGATTTTTCAGCTTCGCCATGGACATGAACACGTCGGTATCTTCATAGGCTGGGTTCAGATCGAAAGCTGAAAAAACGAAGCCACCGTTCACAGCCTTCAATCGAACGTACTTCCTGGCCTTACCCAGCGCATTGGTGTTCTCGAATTCCAGTTTAGAGGAAAGCGCCTGCATGGCCCGGACGTTCCACCCGGAATCGAGGAGGTACTCTTCCAGTGGACCGGAGCTAGCCCAGGCGCTCTCTACCAGCCGGATGCGCTTGGCACCGGCTGAATCCAGAATATGGATCATGGCCATCAGCGTTTTGGGATGGGTGTAGTGCGTACTTCCCAGCGGCTTGCCTTGAAACCGCAGTCCCGGGCTGCCGGTGAGATTTAACTTGATGGTGACCGTTTTGTTACGGACCAGGCGACCCGCACCCCCTACTTGATCGAACATGGTTCCGATAACCTTATTCAAATCATCGTTATAGGAGGGAACGGCAGCGACGGAGACCGGGGCCGTGGGCGCGGCGGTCAGACGTTGGGCACCGGTCAGGGAAGCTGCGGCGGCAAGGGACAGCACTTCTCGTCGGGTCATACATGTAGTGTAACCAAAAACCGCTGATTCAGGATTCAATTCGGAATTCCCGGGATATGCGGCCGAAAAGGCAGCCGGTCCCCCCGCAAGTGTTCGCGCAAGTTGGGAACCTGAGCCCGGTTCTGCAACTCAGGATTACAGCGGAGGCTATTTGGGCGAATAGCATCGCGCAGGCGAGGCGAACCGAAGCGAACCGAAGCGAACCCAGAAAGGCCGAGCCAACCAAGCTTGAAAGCTCCGGCCCCCGCCGCCCTGGCAGCAGCGATTATGCGCTACGCTCCAGCTGTGGCTCCCATTTTTTCATTTTCGGAAATGTACGCCTATTTCATCGAGTTCCCAATGCCCGGCTCCACACAGCGAAGAGTCTGGAAGAGTTTTGCCGGTTTCGGTACGGTGGAACCTGCCAGCCAGCAAGATCCGATTCTCATACTGTATGCTGGGCCCGCGGAGCCTCTTGACGGGATCCTGGACCGCATCTCCGAGAATGAACCGATGTCTACCAGGGAGATGAACAGGGAACGATCCACCGGCTTTCGAAGATTGGAGACGCACAAGACATCTCCAACGTCCAGGGCGAGTTAGCTCAACGGAAATTCCTGATCGTCAATGGAGAGTCCCGCTGCGGGGGATGACGACGTTCGTGAACGTGGGTTTGCCCGGGCTTTGCAACCTACCCATACCACCGCGTGGTGAGCGGCCTTCCCGACTTTGAGCCGCGCAGCTTTTTCAATCAGATTACGGTGGAAAAACTGCCCTCTCTGGCTACGTTGCGAGAGCTGTTCGCTACCCCTGCGCCGGAGCAGGTGCGTATCGGCGTGGCGCTGCGGGGAACGGCAGCCATTTACCTGTTCCAGCGCCTGCGGAATCCGGGCGAACTCGACGTGCAGGTGCTGCATCGGGAACTGCTGGAGGGCGCGCTGGGCCCTCGGAACGGGCAGTATTTGCGGTATGTGCGCGGTCTGGACGAGGCAGAGGGGACGTAGCCAGCGGCGAGGCGCAGATCGCTTTCCTGCTGGAAGCCGCCCACACCTCATAATTTACCGATTGTTTACAGTTTGGGTACAAGCCTCGCCCGGCGCGCCGAATAAAGTTCATTCTGCATATTTTGTGCTCCTTCCACTCAAATTGGCATCCACTTCCATGACAGCGGGCTGAGCTTGGTTAAAACAGCCGGGCTGGAAGTGTGTCATCTTTTACACTAGTGGCCCAGCATGGCACGAGGGCTGGTTTCGCGTGATACATTAAATATCCAAGAGCGGCTAAGGAGCAGGGTTGAATGAATGTTATCGGTTTCATTCTTTTTACGACGGCGCTTCTGAGCGGGGCATTGCACGCACAGGATTTGAGTTCCAGAGCTTGGCAACTTGAGGCAAAAGGCGACGCAATCGGCGCCAGGGCTCTGCTGCACCGCGAGGCACAATCCGGATCGGTAAACCCGGCCACGCTTCGGGCTTACGCCGAATTCCTGGACCGGCATCACGACGGATCCGCGCGTCAGGTGTATGAAAAGCTGGCGCTGGCGACCAGTGGACCCGAAAAGCTCTACGCTTTGCGCCGCCTTGTGCTGCTGGACATGTACGCCGAGGATCGCGCGGCAGTCGAAAAACATTTGGTGCAGTATCGCCAGGCAGGCGGTTCTGACCTGACTCTCCCGCCCCCGCCCGCTGCCGTTGTCCTGGGAAAAAAGCAGAGCATCCTGATTCCCGGACCGGTGCGCTCATTCGCCCGCATGGCCGCGCTGTCTCCAGATCTCAATTTGGAAGATCTGGCCGCATCCCTGGCCCGCAACATTGTTACTAATGGTTACCAGGCCGCCAACAGCAACGAAGCCTTGGAGCAAACCGAGTATCTGAAACTAATCGTCCGTTATCTGAGCCAGGCGCGGGAGCTGGACAAACTGGCGGGCTCCGATAAAGTCATCCGGATTGAAACCTGCGATTCGCCTCAGACCAATGAAGTTTTGCGCGTGCTGGGATATCGCATGCGCGGCGGATGCGGCAGCGACGTGGTGCTGGAAACCGTGAATGCCGCGCGCGCGTTCCTCACCATCGATTCCGGTTTTCCTCTGGCCCAGTTAGAGCAATCGCTGCGCACGAACCGGCCTTTCGTTTACGACTATGCGCCGACCGAAGTACCTCTGTTATATGGTCCGGAATACTGGCTCTCGGCCAAGGAAAAGCAGACGGGCGAATTCATCGATTTGTTCCTGGGCGATCCGGCACTGTGCCGGCTATACCTTGGTATGTCGAAGCTGGACCCCACCACCGCGGATGAACTTCGCAAGGCCATGACGATCCAGAAGATCCGGGCATTTGCCCACGTTCTGGATTTCTATGGCGGCATGTTCCAGGTTCGCAATGGGCGTGCGATGGTTCCGGGGGGCAGCCGGAGCGAAAAAGCCTGGACAGAGTTAGTGGGGGTTGCGCCCGACAAAGGCGCGGCTTTCTTCGAACGGCTGGTGGCGCGCGACGACGGCTGGCTGGCAAGCTATTTCGATGCATTGGCCCGCCTGACGGACGTTCCGGGAAGTCCGTCGGTTCAGCAATATCTAACCGAACCCGACCGGTTGAAGCGGTTTTACGGGGCGATCCGGGGCAAGGTGACCAGTCCAGGTCCGGCGCGTCCGGTGTTCCGTTCGAATACCGAGATGATGCTGCTGACCAGCCGGCTGCGCCTGGATGCGGACGGGAAACCCCACATTCCCGGCGGGTTAGAGGTTTGGCGAAAGCTGTTCGTCAACCATCCGCAGCACAGTAAATATGATCCGAAACTGACCAAAGCCGCCCCTGGCTGGAAGGATGGCGAGGATGTCCTGGAGGCTTTGTTCGCATTGACCCGCAAGTCGGTGGAGAACGAACCTCTGAAGATTTACTTGTCGCTGTCAGATGTGGACCGGAACCGCGGCGGCAAGCGACTGGATACGGAAACGGTGGATCGGCTGGCCCGCTCGTTTTCGCAGTTCAGTGCACAGTACTCCATACTAAGCGAAGCGCCAGAGCTGAGCGCGGCCAGCATCAATCAGTTTCTGGACGTACTCGAAGGCATCAACCAGATTAAGGAATTGAATCTGAAGTCGAACGCCGCCGGAACATTTCAGGCCCTGGTAGCGTTATGGCAAATTCTGGAACGCCAGGAAGCCATTCCAGCCAGCGAGGCGGACGCCGCGTTCTCAAAGCTCATGGCGCTGTTTGGGAAGGCCAAGAGCGAGCGGGAATCGTTTGACGCGGGCCGGGCCGGAGTGAAGGTGCTGCTGGCGGCCACGCATTCCCCAGCCAACATTTCCCCACAGGACCGGCTGACGGATTTGCTGGCTGGGGCGGCTGACCCGGCGGATGCCGAGAGCCATACGCTGATGGTGGAAGAGATGATGCGGGTGTTCGAATCCCAGCGGCTGATCTCGCTGAACATCATTTTCGATCTGGTGGACAACCTGGAAGGGCTGGCGCGTGGCGAGAAAGTAA
>JBBQUE010000119.1:0-7636 GCA_038212805.1 Bryobacterales bacterium
CTTCTCGACTGGCAGCGGACTGTATTGCGGCTGCTTCAGAATTTCCGACAAACGCCGCCCACGATTGATCTGCCGTTGCGAAGCCTGATCGAGTTCTGATCCGAACTGCGCAAACGCGGCCAGTTCCCGGAACTGCGCCAAATCCAGGCGTAACGAACCCGCCACCTGGCGCATGGCTTTGATTTGCGCACTGCCGCCCACCCGGCTGACCGACAACCCCACGTCCACGGCAGGCCGTACGTTAGAGTTGAACAAATCCGCGATCAGGAAGATCTGCCCGTCGGTGATGGAAATCACGTTGGTCGGAATGTACGCCGAGATGTCACCCGCCTGCGTTTCGATAATCGGAAGCGCGGTCAGCGATCCGCCACCTTTTTCCTTGCTCAGCTTGCAGGCGCGCTCCAGCAGGCGGCTGTGGAGATAGAACACGTCCCCAGGGTAGGCTTCGCGGCCTGGCGGACGGCGCAGCAGCAACGAGATTTCGCGGTAGGCCGCGGCATGCTTCGAAAGATCGTCGTAAATGCAAAGGACATGTTGTCCGCGATCCCGGAAATATTCGCCGATGGCCACGCCGGCATAGGGGGCAATGTATTGCATGGGGGCCGGATCGGAAGCGGTGGCCGCCACCACGATGGTGTATTCCATTGCGCCGTAATCTTCAAGAGTCTTCACCACCTGCGCCACGGTGGAACGCTTCTGCCCAATCGCGACGTAGATGCAATTCACGTCGCCGCCCTTTTGGTTGATGATGGTGTCCAGCGCTAAGGCGGTCTTTCCGGTCTGGCGGTCGCCAATGATCAGTTCGCGCTGCCCGCGCCCGATCGGGATCATGGAATCGATAGCTTTGATTCCCGTCTGCAGCGGTTCTTTCACCGGCTGCCGGTCCACTACGCCCGGAGCAATGCGCTCAATCGCATTGAAGTCGGTGGTCAGGATCGGCCCTTTGCCATCAATCGGCAAGCCCACCGCATTCACCACGCGCCCTATCATCGCGGGACCCACCGGCACCGACATCAATTTGCCGGTCCTGCGAACTTCGTCGCCTTCCTTGATCCCCTGGTATTCGCCCAGCAGTACCGCGCCCACCTGGTCTTCTTCCAGGTTCAGCGCAATCCCGGCAACGTTGTGCGGGAATTCGATCAGCTCGCCGAACATTACCTTTTCCAGCCCGTACACGCGGGCGATCCCATCCCCGAGCGAAATAACCGAACCCGTTTCGGTGACGTTTACCGCTTTCTCGTAGTTTTCGATCTCGCTGCGCAGTACGCGCGCAATCTCATCCGCTTTAATCTGAGCCATTGGCTAAATCCCCACCTTGCTATCTGTCGATTCGGTCATCAGGGTTTCGCTGACCAGCTTATGCCGCATGCCTTCCAACTGGCCGCGCAATGAGCCGTCGTAGACCGTGGATCCCACTTTCGCCATCACACCGCCCAACAGTTCCGGGTCCACCTTGGTATGCATGCGAACCTGCTTGCCGGTCATCCTGGCCAGTTCCGTTTCGATGACCTTCCATTGGTTGTCGTCCAATGCCGTGGCTGAAGTCACCTGCGCGCTGACAAACCCGGTCTGTTCATCGAGGATGGTCTCAAACGCCTGCCGGATTTCCGTGAGTTGGGCAATGCGCCGGTGGTCCAGGATCACGCAGAGGAAGTTCCGGATCATCGGCGCCAGGCCGGCTTCCGCCGCCAGTTTGGTCAATACGGCGCGCTTCCGGGACGTGGGAACAGCCGGCGTGATGAAGATGGACCGCAGATCGGGCGAACTCTTCATCCACTCTTCCACGGTCTTCAACTGAGCGGTAGCGTCCTCGGCTTTCAATCCGGAACCCGGTGCCAGAACTACGTCAACCAGCGCCCGCGCGTAACGTGAGCCTGCAATTGAATGGTTCATTGCGGCTGCGCTCCCTCGGTGGCGTGGCGCTCTTCGGCCACTCGCAAATCGTGCACAAAGTCGTCTACAAGCGATTGTTGGGTGGCCGGATTCATGGCGGCCCGCACCCGTTCTTTCGCCAGGTCTAACGCCAGGGCTGCAGAGTATGCCTTCAGTTCCATGCGGCCCACTTTGGTCAACGCTGCAATGTCCTGCCCGGATTGGTGCGCAATGCGTTGCGCCATGCGTTCCGTATCCTGCTGAATACGCGTCTCTTCCGCGGCCATCTCGGATTTCAATTGCGCCCGCAGCTGATCCACATCCGCGGAAACACTGGCCAGCTTCTTTTCAATTTCAGCCACCGTAGCCAGGGCCTCGGCTTTCATCTTGGCTGCCTCGCGCATGCCGCTTTGGATTTCCACGGTACGCGCCTTCAAGATGGGAGGCACATTTTTTGCCACCAGGAAGCCCAGGCCAAACGCCAGGATCGCGAAATTGGCCCACTTCCAACCCAGCATGTCGTCATGCTCGGCAGCATGTTCCTGAGCCCCGGCCGAAATCGCCAATGCCAGGGCGATGGTCACAAAGCAAAACAATCGCTTCAACTAGCCCTCCGGCGGAGCAGCGCATCAAAAATCTGTCCGGCCAGCACGTTTGAGGTTCCCGCCAAGTCCTGCTTAGCCACGGCGATATCGGCTTCAATTTGCTGCTTGGCAACCGCAACTCCGGCCTGGGCCTTCGCGCGCGTTTCCTGAATCAAAGCCGCTTGTTGATCCAGCGACCGCCGCCGCATCTGTTCCTGTTCCTTATAAATTTCGGCGCGCGCATCCCGAATCCTGGCTTCGTATTCCGCGGTTCTCAGCGCCGCGCTCTGCAAGCCAGCCTCGGCCGATTCACGCGCGCCTTCAGTAGCCTCACGCCGCTTGGCCAAAACCTTTTGGAGCGGTGTGAAGAACATGAACTTCAGGTAGACGAAGAGAATAACGAAGAGAAGGAGTGTTGGTACGGCCTTGAGCAGTAATTCGACGAGGTCTTGTATGGTCTTTTCCATTGATTATGAGGAACGAGCGCCGGCGGGGACCGCTCACCCAAATCGAGAGCGCTTCTGAATGTCCCAAAACCTTCACGGTACCACAGGGGAGGGCGTTTTTTCAATGCCGGTGTACCGTTGCCGGTCTACCGTTGCTCGGTGACCGACTTTTCCGCCAGATCTCCCAGAATCGGCAGCTTGAACTGCTCTTCCTGCGCGGTCTTCACGATCATTAGGATCGAGGCCCCAAAAAGCGCCAACGACATCAGACTTGGGATAAACCGGGCACCGCCGGGGAACGAGAACAGAGGATTGATCACCCATTGCACCACCAGCCAGGCAACGAAGAGATACAGGCCCTGGAACGCGTCAAAACGCACTCTGGCGTTCTGCCGGAACTGCGCCGACGCCAAAATCACAATGGCCGCCAGCCACCCGATCACCGGGATATAGCAGAGCAAGGAAGCGGTCCGCGGGCTCATGGTTGAGAGCACATCCGGAATCCCGGACGGTGCGCCTGCCACCGCTTGCGCCGTCCCGCAGCGCACGCAAAAAGCGTCGCTGTCGCCTACCTGTAACCCGCATTTATGGCAGTAAGGCATCGCGTCCCCCTATTGTTTAGTACGTTAACTCGAGCCAGTCTGTTCCGAAAACGGTATTATACTGATTCGACTGCCATGCGTACCTTACTATTCTCGCTCGCGCTCTGTCTTGCGCCTGCCCTTCAGGCCGCCAAGACCCTGGACATTTATTTCATTGATGTGGAAGGCGGCCAATGCACCCTGATCATTTCCCCATCCGGCCAATCCATGCTGATCGATACCGGTTGGCGCGGATTTAACGGCCGCGATGCCGATCGCGTGGCCACCGTAGCCAAGCACGCCAAACTGAAACAGATCGATTACGTGCTGATCACCCACTACCATCGCGACCACGTGGGTGGGATCACCCAACTGGCGGACCGCATGAAGATCGGGACCTTCGTCGATCACGGCGTCAACATGGAAGACACCAAAGTGGTCCGCGAGGATTTCGCCGACTATGAAAAGGTGCTCCCGCGCGGCCAGCGCCTGACCGTGAAACCGGGCGACGAGGTGCCGCTGAAAGGGGTGACGGTGAACGTGCTGAGCGCGGCTGGCAACCTGATCACCAAGCCACTGCCTGGCGCGGGCCAGCCCAATCCGCTCTGTGCCAGCGCCACCCGCAAGGAAGCCGACCCCAGCGAGAACGCCCGGTCCCTGGGAACGCTATTCACCTACGGCAGCTTCAAAATGATCGACCTGGGCGACCTGACGTGGAACAAGGAACTCGATTTGGTTTGCCCGGTGAACCTGATCGGAACCGTGGATGTCTACCTGACCACGCACCATGGGTCCGATCAATCGGGTCCGGCGGCTATCGTGCAGGCCCTCCATCCCCGGGTGGCCATCATGAATAACGGCGCGAAAAAGGGCGGTTCGCCGTCAGCCTGGCAGACGATTAAAGATTCGCCGGGCCTGGAAGATATCTGGCAGTTGCACTATTCGCTCGAAGGCGGCGCCGCTCACAATTCGCGCGATACGTTTATTGCCAATGTCGACGAGGCTTGCGAGGGCAAGTATCTGAAACTCTCGGCCATGGCGGACGGATCGTTCACGGTTACGAATTCGCGCAACAAATACGAACACACCTACAAAGCTAAATGAAGAGATTTTCCCTGTTGCTGCTGATCTCGTTCGCGGGCCCGGCCCACGGAGAGATGAAATCCATTAATCCGGCTGTGAAGAAAATAGTGGACGCGGTGTCGGAGGACCGGATCGCGGCCACGTTGAAGAAACTGGAAAGTTTCGGCACGCGCGACATCTTCTCCGATCAGGAAAGCGCCGACCATGGAATCGGCGCGGCCGGCAGGTATATTGCCAGCGAGTTCCGGAGCTACAGCCCCCGGTTAAAGGTGAGTCTGGATAGCTATAAGGTAAAGAAAAAGGCCCGGATTTTCCGCGATGTGGATCTGCATAATGTGGTGGCCGTGCTGCCCGGAACGAAAGATCCGGAACACCAGTTCATTCTGAGCGCGCATTACGATTCAGTGGCGTTGAAACGGCGTGCGGAGACTGATCCGCCGGCGTCTGGCGATCAGCTGGTCTACAGCGAAGACACGCTGGAGAAATCCGCGCCCGGTGTGACGGACGACGGCAGCGGAACGGCGGCGGTGATGGAGTTGGCCCGCATTCTGAGCCAGTACGAATTCGAGAAAACCATCGTATTCATTGCCTTTGCGGGCGAGGAAGAGGGCCTGATCGGCGCCAGTCTCTATGCGCGCAAAGCCCATGCCGCCAAGCAGCGCATTGATGGCGTGCTGAACAACGACATAATCGGGAGCGACGTTTCCGGCAACGGGCATAGCGAAAACAATCTGATCTGGGTGTTCTCTGAGGAGCCCAGCGATTCCGGCTCCCGGCAGATAGCGCGCTACATGAAACAGGTTGGCGAGCGCTATGTGCCGAACATGAACGTGGGGCTGGTGTTCCGGCACGACCGGTTTAGCCGGGGCGGCGACCACACGCCCTTCAACCAGGAAGGCTATGCGGCGGTGCGCATCACCACGCCGAACGAGAACTTCGCCAATCAGCACACCCCCACCGATACATTCGCTAATACTTCGGTGCCGTATACCGCGCGGGTGGCCAGGGTGAACGCGGCCACGCTGGCATCGCTGGCGCTGGCTCCTAAAGCGCCCGTGGTGATGACCGAGATCGAAAAAGGTCCCCGCAAAGGGCAGTTCACTCCGTTGATCGGGCGCGGGAAATCGCGCTACGACGCCAAGCTGACCTGGAAGAATGAGCGGCCAGAGGAAAATCTGGCCGGGTACGCCGTGGTGTACCGGCAGACCACGTCTCCCTATTGGGAGCACGAGGTTTTCGTCGGGAACGTGTTGGAGTACGAATTTAAGGATGTCTCGATCGATAACCTGGTGTTCGGCGTGAAGGCCGTCGATAAGGATGGAAACGAGAGCCTGGTGTCAGCCTACGTGATGCCGGCGCGTAGCAAGATCGAGATCGAGACGGTAAACTAGCTTTCATGCTCAATCGATTTCTGCTTTGCCTGCTGTTCCTTCCCTTGCTTTATTCGCAATCCACCCGGGAAATGAACGACCTGAACTGGATGGAGTTCAAGGAACTGGTTCCCTCCAAAATTCAGACACTGCTGCTGCCCACCGGGACCATGGAACCGCACGGCGTGGCGAATAACGGGGCGGATAACACGGCTCCGGTAGCCTTGGCGCGGGCGATGGCTCCGCGGCTAAATGCGCTGGTGGCGCCGGTGGTGAATTATGGCGTGACCGGTAGTTTAGATGCTTATCCCGGGGCGTTTTCGATTAGCGAGACGGCGTACCGCGCGTTCATGGCGGATGTGCTGGATGGTTTGGCGCGGCAGGGATTCAAGAACATCATCATTATCAATGGTCATGGCGGGCCC
This sequence comes from Bryobacterales bacterium, assembly GCA_038212805.1. Classification (GTDB taxonomy): domain Bacteria; phylum Acidobacteriota; class Terriglobia; order Bryobacterales; family Bryobacteraceae; genus JANXQZ01. Next base: position 6,362 of record JBBQUE010000119.1, read on the forward strand.
CAGACCGCGATCCTGAACGACCTGGCGGAGAAGGCCGGGCGCGCGCACAAAGTGCGGATGATGGTGACGAACTGGTGGGCGATCTGTTCCGACGTCACGTTGAAGACCTTCGGGCAGGATGGCGGCCACGCCGGCTGGAACGAGAACGCGTTCATACAGGCCATTGATCCGAAGTTGGTGCATCCGGAGCGCTATTCAGATGCCCTGGCCACGCCCCGCGCGGCGGCCGGAACTTGGTACGCGTACCCGTTTCCATCCTCGATTATTCTGTATCAGCCGGGCCAGGGATACCTGAAGTTCGATCAGGGCAAGGCAGATGAGTACTTCAAGGCGGTGGTGGATAAGATGACGGGGTTGGTGCAGGATACGATCCGTAAGTGGAATCAGGCCGGAATCTTCTAAAAACCGCGGCTGCGCAATCAGCACCGCGGCCGCGCTTATTTCCCTTTCTGGATCTTGAGCTCCTGGCCATCCGCCAATCGGATCCTGGTGACATACATCGCCGGGCCTCCGTTTCTGGCGGGATGTCCGGTGATGGTGATCTTATCTTCGGCCTTCAACGACTCGGCGCTCCATCCGAGCGACGCCAGGTTGGTGGGATTTGAGAACTCCCCTTGCCAGCTACGGACTTGGCCCTGCTCACTTTGCACTTCAAATTCCACAACGCAATGGGGATTTACGAAGTGGAAATCCGTTACCGTTCCCTGGAGGGTGATCTCCCCCTTCAGGTCGAATTCAGCCCACCCGTGATGTCCCTGGGCCGAATACGGCGCGAAGAGAAAACTGGCTAATACACATGTCAGGACGATCTTCATTCTTCCTCTCCCATCCTATTCTTATCGCTGCCCCGGCCGGACCGGAGCGGGCCCATTGTCGATCCAGCGGCCCAGCTCCCGGACATACTCACGTCCGTTGAAAGTATAAGAAGGGATGGTCACTACCAGGTAGGACTTGCCAACCAGGGGCTTGCCCTTCGCATTCTTCTGGTCCCGGGCGGTTGCGGTTACCCACACATCGAAGTTGTTATTCGGATTGTCGGAAGCGGGCGTAAACAGGCCAGTTTGATCAACTCCGCCAACATGACCCGCGCTACTGCCTTCGGGTGCGTGGAACACGTTCATCGACCAGAAGACGTCCACCGGCCCTAGCTCCACGTCGTCAGCCGTGCGCGCTTGGCCGTCCCGCCCACGCTGATACCCGATGGCTTCGAATTGCTGATAGCCTCGCGGATACTTCTTGTCCCCGAATGCCGCCACCGCCGACTCCGGAATTACC
>JBBQUE010000120.1:0-7634 GCA_038212805.1 Bryobacterales bacterium
GAGGAAGTTCGCAACCTGGCGCAACGCTGCTCCCAGGCCGCCAAAGATACCGCGGATCTAATTGAGGAATCGATTGTCCGTTCGAACGAAGGCAGTTCCAATCTGGATCACGTCGCCGCAGCCATTACCGGTATCACGGAAGCGACTAAGAAGATCAAAACTCTGGTGGACGAAGTGAACATGGCCAGCCAGGAACAAGCCAAGGGGATCGAACACGTTTCGCAGTCGGTCAACCAGATGAGCCACGTTACCCAGCAATCCGCCAACAACGCCGAGAAGGGCGCCACAGCCGGAAAGCAGATGGCGTCTCAAGCCGAAGTAATGAACTCCATGGTCCTGGAACTACGCGGAATGGTGGGGTCGGAATAATTCCGGCCCCTTGCCCATCGCGTTGCTCTTTTAGACTTCGTAGTTTCCTTTTGTCTTAATGGACGGGCAAGGAAAAAGCCACTATGCTGCTGCCCGAAGCTGCGCCGTTCTTCCCACCGCCGCAGACGATGACCACGAATTCCCGTCCGTTGATCTCATAGATGGATGGCGTCGCGTTCCCTGCCGCCGGGAGCACGGTTTCCCAGAGCAACTTGCCAGTCAGCTTGTCGTAAGCACGAAACTTCTTATCAAAGCTGGTAGCGCCAATAAACAAAAGACCGCTCGACGTAACTACCGGCCCCCCATAGTTATCGCTGCCAGTATCCTTGATTCCCTTTGCTACCAGTTCGGGATACTCGCCGAACGGGATCTGCCAACGGATCTCACCCTTGTTCAGATCAATCGCACTCAGCGTGCCCCACGGCGGCGTAAGCGGGGGATAGCCTTCGGGGTCGCGGAACAGGATGTAGCCTTCATTGCGATACTTCAACCAGTTCGGATCGTTCTTTTCCGCCTCTGGATCCACCCCGCCCGCGTCCTTGCCGGTAATAAGAAAATCCACGATCTCATTCATGTTCTTCCCCAGATGATCAAAGCCTGGCATACGGCCCGTGCCTTCCCGGATCACGCTGGTCAATTCCTCGCGCGAGCGCCGCTTCCCGATATCCACCAGCGAAGGAAACGTCGGCGGCGCGCCCTTGAGATCATCACCATGGCACCCGCCGCAGTTGTTCTTGTAGAGTGATTTCGTATCGTTGGTCACCATGCGGATGATCCACGGCTGCTCATTCGAGTTGACGTAGAGAAGTGCCGTCTCCGGATCGAACGCCGCCCCGCCCCACTCGCCGCCGCCGTCCGTGCCTGGGAACAGCATGGTGCCGCGCAGACTGGGCGGAGTGTACATACCCTTCGAATCCACGCTCCGGAACTTCTGCAACACCGCGGCGTGGGCCTCCGGGGTCCGGTTCGTAATCATAGCCTCGGTAAAATCCTGCCGGGTAAATGGCGGAGGCTTCACCGGATAGGGCTGTACCGTGGAAAGCTTCTCGCCATCCAGCGTCGAGGCCGGAACCTTGCGATACTTTACGGGAAACAGGGGCTCTCCAGTCTTCCGGTCCAGCACGAACACGTACCCGGTCTTGGTGATCTGCGCCACCGCTTCTACTTTTTTGCCATCGCGATTAACCGTTACCAGACTGGGGGCCGCCGGAAAATCCAGATCCCAAACATCGTGCTTGATACCCTGAAAATGCCAGATTCTCTTGCCGGTCCGGGCATCCAGGGCCAACACGCAGTTGGCAAACAGATCGTCGCCAATCCGGTTCGCTCCATAGAAATCGAACGACGCCGACCCCGTGGCCGCGAACACCATACCCAGCTTTGGATCAATACTCAATCCCGCCCAGGCGTTCGCGCCGCCGGAGATTTTATACGCATCCTTCGGCCAGGTTTCGTAGCCAAACTCACCGGGCCGCGGGATGGTGCGGAAGATCCATCGCAGTTTGCCGGTTTTTGTATCGTAGGCGCGGATGTGGCCCGGCGACCCAGGCAACGTTTCAGGGACCGTGCTGCCCAAAATCAGCATGTCTTCAAAAATCACGCCTGGACTGCTGGCGCTGACGGTCAGCTTCTCCGCTGGCCGGTCCAGCCCCTCGCGCAGATCGATGTGGCCTTCCGTTCCAAAACTCGGAATCGGCTTCCCGGTCTTGCGATTGAGCGCCCACAAGAGATTCCGATGAGTAAAAAACACCCGGTCCTGGTAAACGGTCACGCCCCGATGCCGGAATCGCCGTTGGGAAGCCACCCCGCCCGCCGGATCGAAGTTCCAGATCTCTTGCCCGGTCGCGGCGTTCACCGCCACCACGTGCAACTTCGGGGTCGTGACGTAGAGAATGCCGTCCACGATGATCGGATTGCTCTGCATCTCCGAATCCTTGAAGGCATCCTTCGAATCGTACGTCCACGCGACCTTCAACTGCGCCACGTTTTCACGGGTAATTTGCGTGAGAGGAGAATAGCGTATATTGCCAAGTCCACCGTTGACCGGCCATTCCACATCCGCCCCACTCACCAGCAGCGGCAGACAAACCATTACCTTGAGTAAATCCACAATTCCCAGATTGTAACGCGATCCTGGCGGGAGACCGCGTTCGATCAGTTTGCTCTGCCAGTCCGGAACGTCGCCACCAAGGGCGGGGCCGGAATAATTCCGGCCCCATGCCTATCGTTGTGCGCTTAAGCTTTGTGCGTTTAGGCTTTGGGCGCTTAGGCCTTGGGCGCGTGCTTCGTGGCCTTCCAGTTCTTCTCGTCCCAGTACATCACTTGCCCTTCCCGGTACGATTGCACGGCCAGGTTGATCACCGCCTGCGCCCGCGCCCCGGTTTCCACATCCAGGTGCGGCTTCTGGCGGCTGCGGACGCAATCCAGGAAGTTCTCAATGTGCGCCGTCATCATATCTTTCGATAAATCGATCGGGATCCGGATTTCATCCGTTCCAAACTTGGTCTGATACGCCTCGCCGCCGATCGCCACCTTTTCTGCTTCCGTGCTGCCCTGCTTCCGCCGCCGCGAAACTTCCGGCTTCACCGTGATATATTCCGAGGTGCGCTCAAACATGCCGTGTTCCACCATGACGATGGTGCCCTCATGGCCCCGGATCAAACCCGGAATATGTTGGGAATTCGCCATCGACGAGCTCAGCACCAGGGAGTGGCCCTTGGCATACTCCGCCATCAGGTGGAAGGTATCCGGAACCTCCCGTCCATCCTTATTGAATACGTAGATCCCGCCGGTCGCCATAACCTTGCTCGGGAACTGCGCCTCGCCCCAGCAGATATTTAATGGCGATACCACGTGATAGAACAGATCGGTCGCGATGCCGCCGGAGTAATCCCAATATTTGCGGAAGCGGAAGAACCGGTCCGCGTCATACGGCCGCTTGGTAGCCGAGCCCAGCCACATCTTCCAATCGATAAAATTTTCGCCCTTGCCCTCGGGACCGGCTTCCGGATCGATCTTATAGTTCCATTCGCCTTCCACCGAATTGCGATGGTAAGATCCCTGGCTCATCAGAATCTGCCCAATCATGCCGTCCGCGATGGCCTTCCGCGCTTTCCACCATTGATCGGCGGAGGTGGTCTGGGAACCAACCTGGAGCACCCGTTTGGTCTCCTTCACCGTGTTTACCAACGCCTTGATCTCATCGTTGGTGTGGCACATGGGCTTTTCCAGGTAGACATCTTTACCCTGGTCCATCGCGTCCAACGCCATCCGGGCATGCCAGTGATCGGGGGTGGCCACAATCACCGCATCCACGTCCTTCCGCGCCAGCACTTCCCGGTAGTCCATGTAGCCGTCAACCTTGTACTGATCAGCCGCCTTCTTCTTGCGCTTCTCATACACGTCACAAACGGCGACAATCTGGCAGGCGTTGTTCTTCTCGCCAAATTTGGAAAAAGCGGAGGCGACGTAGGATCCCCGGCCACCAACGCCCAGGACCCCAATATTGATCTTGTCGTTAGCGCCGATCACGCGCCCACTTTGAGCCGGATGGCCCCCGCGGGCGGCCAACGCCGTACTGGCCATTCCCAGCGAAACACCCGCCCCGGTCACACTTTTCAGGAAGGATCGCCGGCCGGCGGATTCGGGCTGCGAACTCATATCATTAGTCTTGTCATTGGGCATACGCACTTGAGTGTATCCGATTTTATGCCCGCGCAAACATGACCGTACCCGGCCCGCCATCCCCTGAGGAATGAATCCGGCCATTTGCCGCCAGATGCTCCAGGATCAAATAGGCTGCCTCCGCGGCGTCCGGATCGCCAACCGCATGCGCCAGTCCAGCGGCGGTCTGCCCCACTCCAGTCAGCGCAGCCATAATTTTCGCTTGCAGTTCTAAAACCACGGCCGCGGCTTTCTTACCCGCCTCAACGCCCGGCTGATGATACGCATTGATATTCACCAGGCTGGCGTAGAAACCCACCGCGCGTTCAAACAACGCGATCATGGCCCCGATGGTGTGCGCGTCCACGGTCTTCACCGTGATCGTGATCGATTGCCGGTCATTGGCAAAAAGCGCCTCGCGCGTACCCAGTAGGAACCCGTGCAGATAATCGCCCGGCGTCACCCCCGGCTCCACTTCGAAATCTCCCGGACCCGATTCCAGGACGCGGATAAAAGTGATAAAGAAATTGTTCACCCCATCGCGCAGCTGCTGCACATAAGCATGCTGATCGGTGGACCCCTTGTTTCCATAAACGCTGATCCCCTGATCCACGCGCTTCCCGTCCAGATCCAGGCGCTTACCCAACGACTCCATCACCAGTTGCTGCAGGTAGCGGCTGAACAGCAGCAGCCGGTCCTTATAAGGCAGCACCACCATGTCCTTGGCGCCGCGGCCTTCAGTCACCTTGAACCACATCAGGGCCAGCATCGCCGCCGGATTCGAGCCGGTCTGCCGAACGCGCGTGGCCTGGTCCATCACTGCCGCGCCATCCAGCATTGCGCCGACATCAATCCCCTGCAGTGCCGCCGGTAGCAGGCCCACGGCCGAAAGTTCACTGGTGCGCCCGCCCACCCAATCCAGCATCGGGAAGCGCTTCAGCCAACCGTCCGCCGCCGCCAGTCTGTCCAATCGCGATCCCGGCATGGTAACCGCCACCGCGTGTTTCGGGAAGCTGAGGCCGGCCTTGGCGAACGCCTCCGCCACCAGCAACATGCCATTCCGGGTTTCCGGCGTGCCGCCGCTTTTGCTGGTTACGATCACCAGCGTCTGGTTCAAGCTCCCCTGTAAACGGTTGACTGCGCGCGCGATGCCATCCGGATCGGTGTTATCGATGAAGTACACCTGCGCGCGATCCTTATGAGTCCCCAGCGCATCGGCCACAAACATAGGGCCCAGTGCCGACCCGCCAATCCCAATCGAAAGCACCTGAGTAAACCGTTCCGCCATCGGGGGCCGGATCGCGCCCGAATGCACTTCCGCCGCAAACGAAACAATGGCGTCACGCGTGGAATCGATTTCCTCCGCCAGGGCCGGAGTAGGTGCCAGCTTGGAAGCGCGCAGCCAATAATGGCCCACCATCCGCATTTCATCGGGGTTCGCGATCCCGCCTTTTTCCAGCGCGTCCATGGCCTCATAAGCGCGCTGGATGGCGGGCTCCATCTGTTGCAAATAAGCTTCGTCGAAGTGCATGCGGCTCACATCGACGCTCAGATCCATGCTACTAATGGAACATAGGTACAGTAGATAGCGTCCCCAAATATCGCTCGATGTCAAGGTGGTCACAGGAGGTCCTCGGACCCATCGTACAGCAGCCCACTATTTCCACCTGCGCCACCACCACGGCCACGGCATGCTGCACGCCCGCCGCCGGTCCCACCATCCCCGCCAGAACGCTGCCAGCCACGAAAATCGCTTCCAACATCTGCGGTTTTAACATAAAGCTCCCAGTGTCAAGACGAACCCGATCCCCGTTTATTACGGGCGGGGTTCCAAATTGTGTCGCGAATTCTGTTTCGAAAAGGCGGTGGTGCCCAACATCCCGCCCAAGCCCATGGATTTCACTGCCGAGGAGGGCACAATCACAGTGGCCCCCTTCTCCTTAATCGCCTCGTACAGCATATTCATTGCGCGTAGATGAAGCGCCACCGGATTATTGGTGTACGCCACCGCCGCCTCTGCGAACTTTGACGAAATTTCTGTCTCAGCCGTGCCTAAAATAATGCGTGCCTGCCGTTCCCGCTCCGCCTGCGCCTGCCGGGACATGGCGTCTTCCAAGGCCTCTGGAATGTGCACGTCCCGGATCTCGACCGACTGTATGGTGATGCCCCATGGATTCGTTTTTTCGTCCAGGATTTTTTGCAGCTCCTGGCCCAGCGTCTCCCGCTCCGTAATCATCTGCGCCAGGTTGTGGCGTCCGATCGATTCACGCAGCGCCGTCTGGGCCGATAGCGTAATGGCCTGTTCGAAATTCTGAACCTCCAGAATCGATTTCTCGGCGTTCCAAACCAGCCAGAAGATAATCGCGTCCACGTTCACCGGAACCGTGTCCCGGGTCAGCGCCGATTCTGCATTCACGTCCGTAACCCGCACCCGCTGATCCACATACACGCTGATGCTATCTACCACCGGGACGATCATTAACATCCCCGGCCCGCGCAACCCGATGTATTTCCCCAACCGCAGCACCGCCGCCCGCTGCCATTGATCGGCCACCTTCACCGCGAACAGCAAATACAGCGCCGCGACTATGCCCACTATCGCCGGGGCCGGGTGGTCCAAATACACAGTCAGGGCAATCGCGGGGGCCAGCACCGCGCCCCCCAACAGGATCCCCATGGGACACACATACTGCTGAAAAGCAACGGTGGGGCCTGAAAGTCGCAAGCCCCGCAAAGAAATCTCAGGCATGTTACGGTCTCCTCTTTTGTTCAGCGATCCTTTCGCTGAGGTGTTCCATAATTTCGTCCAATCCGATGCCTTCCGCGCCCGCCTTCGCCAGCAGCTCAGCCACCAACTGCGTCACCCGCCGCTCACGCTCCCCGTCTTCTTGTTTGAGCTTTTGCGCGGTGATGAAAGTCCCGGTGCCTTGTTGCGTACTCAGCATTCCGCGGATTTCCAGTCCCCGGTAGGCGCGCACCACCGTGTTGGGGTTGATGGCTAGGTCCACCGCCAGTTGGCGAACTGTGGGCAACTGGTCGCCCGCAGCCAGCCGCCCGGCAGCCACACCCCCTAAAATCTGATCGATGATCTGGCGGTAAACGGGAACGCCGCTGCGCATGTCCAGCTGGAAGCGGAACGGCGAAACGTGGGAAGGGGCAGATCCTTGCATCTAAATACTAGTGCACTAGTCTTCTAATACACTGCAAGAGTTTTTCGAGGGCCCGGACCGCAGCCCCTTACTGCTCGTCGATCATCAGCCCGGGGTGCTCACGAAAGCGGCGGGGTAGGCGCGTCATTTTGCACTAGCGAAGCGAATTTGACCGGGTGCTAAACCAAGGTAAGGCCCGTTTCCGAACGCATCGTCGCATGGAGACTTGTCCGCCGGATCGGGTGTTACGGCGCGCACGGGTTTCAGTGTTGAAGAAAACGCAGTCCGTGCTTCCATTTAATGCGGGCGACAGTGTCACTCGGCCTCTAATCAGCCCGGCATCGCGTATGATTGGATCGAATGGCTGACTTGGCACCAGTGGACGAAACACTCTTCGAGGAGATTGTGCGACGGGTTCTTCAAGTAGCATGCCCGGATAGAATCATCCTGTTT
>JBBQUE010000121.1:0-7579 GCA_038212805.1 Bryobacterales bacterium
GCCGTCGGCAGATTGGTGATCTGGCCAGCCGTGTTGAAGTTCGCGCCGTTGTTGAAGCCGCTGAACCGGGTGTGGTTAAACGCGTTGAACATTTCCACACGGAGTTGCAGTTTGGCGCTTTCACGATGCAGGGGGATATTCTTCAAAAGCGAAATATCCCAGTTGTGGTCGCCTGGATTCCGGATGGTGTAGCGGGCCGAATCGAATCCCTGGCTTCCCTTGACTACCGGTAGCGCCAGTGATGCGTTGAACCATTGGTATTGGTTCTTCGGGTAGGTGGTAGCAGCGGTGTAAGCGACGCGCGGGCCAACGTCAGGCGAACCCGTATAGCGCTCATTGAGGTTACCGATGCCCGAGATTCCGAAGCCGATATTGCTGGGCGAACCGGTCATCATGGTCGTGATGCCGGAGACCTGCCAATCGTTCGTTATCAGCTTGCCGACGCCCGCGAGCAGGCCGCTAGCCTTGATGATGTTGGGCGTGTTGTAGACGTAGTTGAACACGAAGATGTGCGTGCGATCGTAAGAGGTCACTGAATAGTCCGCCTTGCGAGTATTGAACGGATTGTTTGTCGTGCCGTCATCGTTCGCGGTGCTCATCGCTTTTGACCACGTGTAGGCGAAGCCGCCGGTAAGGCTGCTGCCGAAGCGGCGGTTGGCCGATGCCTGCAAGGAGTGGTAGTTGGAATTAGCGCCAAAGCCCAAGGCCGTGGTGCCACCGTAACCGATGTAGGGGCGGTAGAAGTTCGGCTGGTTGCTGGTGGTGCCGTCGAATTTGGGACTGGAGTTCTCAGGATTTTGATTCTGCGGCAACCAGGCAGCGCCCAGCGGGATTGCGTTCTGGTTGTAGCGGTACAGATTGTGATTGGACGACATGCCGACGTAGCCGATATCGAACAGCACGTGCCAAGGCAACTCGCGTTGGATGGTCAAGTTCCAGTTATAGGTGGTTGGGATCTGGCCGGTCTTGTCGAAACCAACCACGCTCTGCGGGAAGAATGCGCCCGAAGCCGCGGAAGGAATGGTCGCCAGATTTCCATAGTAGAACTGGGGAATGGCGGTAGACGGCGGATTGGGGAGCATGTCGAACACGGGGTTGCCCTGCAGCCGGTCGTAAAATACGCCCGCTCCAGCACGGACCACGGTCTTCGGCGCGAACTGGTAGGCGATTCCCAGACGCGGAGCATATTGCAAACCCCGGTCATCGATCAGGCCCTTGGGGTAGCCGTTCTTTCCGGCCAAGCCAATACCGTTAGCGTAGAGTCCATTGACAAAGCCTTTGCCATTATTGACGATGGATCCAATCAGTGCGGCGGGGCCGGTTGCACCGGTCAGCGGATTCACTGCGATGCGATTGCCCGCGGCATCCTTACCAGCCACGCGCAGAGTAGCCGTGTTGGCGGGATCGTACAGAGCCTTGTTCCACGCGGAGGTGTTCAGGCCAGCGTCAAACTGCGGTTGAATCCAATAGAAGCGGAGGCCGTATTCCAGGGTCAGCTTGCTGTTCACATGCCAATTGTCCTGCAGATACCATTCCACGTTCCAGGAGCGATACATGCCGTTCAGCACCTGATTCGACTGCTGCAGGGTATCGTAATTGCCCAACAGCGCGTTCGAAAACGCCCAGTTCGTATCGCCAGGATTGTTTGTGTCGCGGGCGAAATTGATGCTGCCATTAACGGACGTGAACGCGGTTTGATCCTTGGCGCTCTTATGCAGGTAGATACCTGCTTTGAGGGTGTGGGCGCGCCATACTTTCGCCATGCTATCCGTAATGTCGGTAGTGTGGTTGAAGTTGGAGAACGGCGTGCCTGCGAAGTTGGTGGTGGGCCCGTTCGGCACGCCACCGTAGTTCCAGTTCTGAACCAACTGCAGCTTGTCCGCGGTGGGGTAGGGCATGACGTACGACAAGCCGAGCTTGGCGCGGTCGAAGGCCTTATCGAGCGGCGTGATGTGCAGATCGTTGCGCGATGAACCAAAGACGAATTCGTTGGTCAGCGTTGGATTGATGATGGTGGTGACGTTTGAGACAAACGACCAACCCGGCGCGCCGAAGCTCATGGGGCCGAACGGGATATTGTAGCTGGCGTTCCACTGTCCATAGGCCTTCGCGACTTCGTCGGCGTTGGTGATGTAGCGCGCATAGGCCTTCCACTTGTCGCTGATGTTGTAATCGCCGCGGAAGATCTGTTCCTTGCGCGGGTACTTATCGGAGACCTGGCTTTGATAGTTGAACCCGGGATCCTTGCCGATCGCGTTCGGAAGCGGATAGAAATTCAGGATCTTTATGCCATCCGCGCTCAGGCGGTTGGCCGGGATCTTATTGCCGGGGAACGGAGCCTTGCCATTGGCAGGGTCGAAAATGGTGATGTTGGGAGCGAAGCCCGCGCCATCATGCGTCTGCGAGAAATCACCACTTCGTTCAAGGGCGGTCGGAACCGTCACGTTGCTGAGGCCGTTGGGCGACAGTTGATTTTGCCATTCGATGCCGACAAAGAAGAAGAACTTGTCCTTGTTCCGGTTGAACACCTTGGGGATGTAAGCCGGTCCGCCGATGTTGAAGCCGGCGAAGTTGTTGCGGGAGAAGGCGCGCTGGCGGCCGTCGATGTTATTGCGCCAGGAGTTAGCGTTCAAATCCTCGTGACGGTGGAAGAGGTAACCGGTGCCGTGAAACTGCTTGCTACCGGACTTGGTGACCACTTCGATCTGGGCGCCGGAGGAGCGTCCGAATTCCGCGGTCTGCGAGTTCGTGATCACTTTCATTTCGGCGATCATGTCGATGTTCGTGGTGGCCAGAGTACCGCCATTCGATCCCGTGTCGACGTTCGTTACGCCGTCCAACGTGAAGTTGTTCTGGTTGGTCCGGTTACCGTTGGCGGCGATACCGCCGAGCCCACCGGTGTAAACCACGCCCGGCATGATCTTCACAAGATCAAACAGGCTACGGCTGTTCTCGGCCAAATCAAGCACCTGGCTGCCAGTCAAAACGCCCGCGCGCTCCGCGCTTTGCGTCTGAATGGTGGCGGCCTGCGCTTCAACTGAGATTGTCTCGCTAACAGCTCCGACGGCGAGAACGATGTCCCCGAGCGATATCCGGTCATTCGCGAACAGCTTAACGGATTTTTGATCTACCTTCTTGAAGCCTGGTGCTTCAATGGCGACATTGTACGTTCCCGGTTGAACCTGTGTAAAAACGAAGGAACCATCGGTGCTGGTTGTGCCTTCGCGCGTGGTCCCCTGCTCCACGCTGGTTAAAACGACCTTCGCGTTAGCGACGGATGCCTGTTGGCTATCCTTGACAACGCCTGTAATGCTTCCGGAGATCTGTTGTGCGGCAACGAAGCTGGCGCACAGTAGGATCCCCGCGAGTACTCTGACAGTGAGTCTTCCCATCCCTAACCCCCTAACTTTTTGTAAAATCTTGTAGACTTTTCCCGAAATCAGGCTTGTCCCCGCATTTTCGCGATAAAATGCGGGCGTTTCCCCATCGCCTTTCCGGTTCACGTTAGTATATACCAAAACGTCATCCGGTCTTGATCTGTCCGTTTGTTTTGCATCCGCTTTGACGGGAAGTGGCCGGATGAACTATGCTCAGCTTCGATGCGTCACAGTTTTATTGCACTCGTCGCGGCAGCCTTCCTTCCGCTGCTCGCCCAAACCGTCCCTCCGATGCCGGCCTCCGTCATCCATGAGGCGAACATTGAATATTCCAACGTTGGTCAGCGGTCCGCGTTGGATATCGTGCGGCCGCGCGCCGTTTCCGCTGAACCCCGGCCCGCGGTGCTTTTGATTCACGGCGGAGGCTTCCGCGCGGGCAACCGGCAGAGCTATCTCCCGGTCGCGATCCGGCTGGCCGAGCGGGGCTACGTGGCCGTCACCGCCAGCTACCGCCTGTCGCCGCGGAATCAGTTCCCGGCCGCGGTGCACGACGTAAAAGCCGCGGTCCGCTTCCTGCGCGCCAACGCCGCGAAGTATGGCATCGATCCGGAACGCATTGGCGCCATGGGCGGCAGCGCGGGTGGCCATCTGGTACTGTTTCTTGGTCTGACGGGGGGCGTTGAAGAGTTCGAAGGCTCCGGACCCAACCGCGAATTCTCCAGCCGCGTGCAGTGCGTGGTGAATTATTACGGACCCACGGATTTCACGCAGTCTTATTCCAAAAGCGTGGATGCGGCTGAAGTGTTGCCCATGTTCCTGGGGGGCGATCTGGATCACAACCGGGCTATCCATCAGAAGGCCAGCCCGCTGAATTGGGTTACGCCGCAAGCCCCGCCGATTCTCTCACTGCATGGCACGAAAGACACGTTTGTAGCGTATGAGCATTCCGTCTGGCTGACGGAGCGTTTGCTGGCCGCGGGCGTTCCCGCCGAACTGGAAACAGTCTCCGGCGCGGGCCATGGCTTCAAAGGAGCGGATGCGGAGCACGCCGAACAGCGGGCCTTCGCCTTCTTTGATCGCTATCTGAAGGAGCAGCTGAAGCAGCATCAAATCCTGGTATCGGACCACGGTCCGGCGGGCGAACTTGTTGCCATGGATTGGCCCTCGGGCAAGGTTCTTTGGACCAAATCGAACGACCACGGGCACGATGTGCAGTATCTGCCCAACGGTCACGTTCTGTATACCAACGGCGCGAAGAAGCTGGTGGTGGAGATAGACGAAAAGCAGGCCGTGGTGTGGAGCTATGGTCCGGCGGAGATGGAGCACCCGCTGGCCGCGCAGCGCCTGGCGAACGGTAATACGCTGATTGGCGATGCCCAGGCGGGGCGCGTGATTGAGGTCTCGCCCGATAAGAAGATCGTGTGGAAGTATGAGAGCCCGGCGTTGGCGAAGATGCGTTCCCGCAACAGCCACCGTACCGATCAGGGCACCACGTTGATCGCGATTGAGGCGGAATCGAAGATCATTGAAGTGGATAAAGAAGGAAAGGTGATCTGGCAGTGGCAGGCGCCAAACGGCGACAAGCGCAAGCTGTATCAAGCGCGGCGATTGGCAAACGGCAACACGATGGCCAGCCTATCCGATCCGGGCGAACTGGTGGAGGTGGATCCTTCCGGTAAAATCGTGCGGTCTATCGGTGGCGATCACAAAGATATCAAAATGGGCTGGACGTCCGGCTATGCCATGCTGCCCGATGGCGGCGTGCTGCTAAACGATTACACGGGGCGGCGGCTGATTGAAGTGGATGCCAAGGGTAAGGTGGTGAATGAAATGCGCACCGGCGCGCGGACCATCGCCACAGTAGAAATCATTCACTGGTAAAGCGCTGGTAAATTCCGCTTGCTTCCTGGAGACACTCACCCTAGAGTGTCTCCAGGGAAGCGATCAAGCCTGTCCCGTGGCCGGGTTCGTTCTTCACCGGACCACGGTGGGGAATCCGCTGTCTTAACGGCCGCGCATTCTGTTGATATCGCGCCTGTCCCGCTTGGAGGGCCGCCTCTCACGGAACGCATCGCCCGCGGGCATGGCCTTGCGCTCCTCCGCTACCTTAGCCCGCAACTCCCGGCTGGCCGCAGTTTCGCGGTAGAGCGTCTGCGCCATGGCAGCCGGGCCGCGCATTTCGCTCAGCCCCAGCACCTCCACCTGAAAATCGCCGCCCTCATTCCTCACCTGCAGCAGATCCCCCACCCGCACTTCACGCGCCGGTTTCGCGTCCTGTCCATTTGAGGAGATCCGCCCCAGGTCGCAGGCATGGATAACTAGCGCGCGTGTCTTGAAGAACCGCGCGGCCCACAACCACTTATCGATTCGCACCCCTCCATTGTCGTGTATAATCATGAGCACTTCGATGTACTGTCCCCAGTGTGCCAGCCCACTTAATGCCGCCGCACAGCGCTGTGCGAAATGCGGAAGTCCGGTAAGTCCTGTCACGCCCAAAGCCTTACCAGCCACCGGGCAGCCACCGATGGTTCAAACCGCGGTCTGGATGCTGGCAGTCGCCACGGCACTTTCCTTCTTGCTGACTCTCTCCGGCTATGCGCGCGCCGGCCTTTCCACAATGCTTCAGTTCGCGCCGTTCGCCCTGGTAACAGCTTTATTGTTTGTGGGCGTCTGGGTCGCGGTGATCCTGATGATAACCAGGCGCCAGAGCGCCGCGAAATTCCTGGCGACCGGATTGATCGTCTGGACCTCGGCAAATTTGCTGCTGGCGTTTGCCGGATTACACTGGGCGGGCCTCATGCAAGGAACCATGATTTTGACGTGGATTATATTCGCGGCCCGCATCATTGCGGTCGGCTTGCTCTTCACACCTGAGAGTAATTCTTGGTTTTCCTCCGGCCGGCGTTAATCGCGCTCGCGCTGGGGCTGCTCTGGCTGATGACGGCCCGCTGGATCGTCACCGGGGTGGATCGCGTGTTCACCGTGAAACTCCCGGTTCCCAATTC
The DNA here is from genome assembly GCA_038212805.1 of Bryobacterales bacterium. GTDB lineage: Bacteria > Acidobacteriota > Terriglobia > Bryobacterales > Bryobacteraceae > JANXQZ01. The sequence goes on from JBBQUE010000121.1 coordinate 6,383, forward strand.
GCAGGATGGACCGTATATCCCCGGCTTCGCGCCTCCCGCCGGGTTCCCCATGCGGCCTGAACCGGACGACCAGATCCTGTGCGAACTCCGCCGCAGCGCACTCGCCTGGCCTACACCCCTGAACTTCAATTTCATGACCGGCCAGTCTCCCAGGTACCGCCGTAACACCTATTACCGTGTTGTGTGGGCCAGGCCGAACGGGCAAAAGCTGGAAGCGGTGTGGCGCTTCACTCAGGGCTATACCGCCGCGGACGGCTGGACGTCTCCATTTATGACGGAAGAAGGCTGGACCGGTCTGGTGGCATTGTCCACTTACGGCAAGTAAGCGGCCATCAGTCCACCCATCAGTTATAGAATGGAAGGCACTGTAGTGTGTCCATCGGATAAGGGGTTTATGCGACTTTCCATAGTGCTAGCGGCCATGGCCGCCCTGATTTTCTCTTCCGGACTCGCGGCGCAATCCGCCTCCGGCACCATCCTCGGCAACGTGCGTGACGCCTCCGGTTCCGTCATTCCCAGCGCCAGCGTCACCCTGGTCAATCAGCAAACCGGCTTCCGCCGCGAAATTCCCACGGATTCCAAAGGCGATTTCGAAGCGCCTTATGTTCCGCTGGGGTCTTACGTGGTTTCGGTGAAGGCAGCTGGTTTTAAAGCCGTCGACCGCCGTGGCCTCACGCTGGACGTGGATCAGAAGGCCCGGCTCGATTTCGTCCTCGAAGTCGGCCAGGTCACCGAAACCGTGAATGTCACCGAAGCCGCGCCGCTGGTCAAGGCCGATAGCAGCGAGATAGGCGAGGTAATCCAGCAGAAATCCGTGCAGGACCTGCCGCTCAACGGGCGCAACTATGTACAACTGGTCTTCATGACGGCCGGCGTTACCACCGGACAGCAGGGCGGGAACATAGAAGGCGCGGGCGCTTTTGTACAGCGCGGCACCGGTAGCTTCAACGCCAACGGGCAACGTGGCCAGAACAACAACTTCATGGTGGAGGGCATTGATAACAACGAGAGCTGGATCAACTCCACTATCCTGCAACCTTCTGTCGAAGCCACCCGCGAATTCAAGGTTTATACCGCCAACGCGCCCGCCGAGTTTGGCCGGTCTTCGGGCGGCATCGTGAACGTGCAGACCCGCGGTGGATCGAACGAATATCATGGCAGCGCCTACGAATACCTGCGCAACGCCGCCCTGGACGC
>JBBQUE010000122.1:0-7521 GCA_038212805.1 Bryobacterales bacterium
ACTTTGGGGGATCTGCTGGGCGGTTTGATCTCCGACAAAATCCTGCGGCGCACCGGCAACATCGCGCTGGCCCGGCGGAGCGTCGCCATGACTGGCTATTTGCTGGCGGCCGCCGGCATCATCCCGGCTACTTTAACGCACGATCCCGTAACGTGCGTCTGGTTCAGTTGCATTGGCGTTTTCGGGTTGGAACTGACGGTGGGCGTGTCGTGGGCCCTGCCCCTTGACCTTGCGGCGGATTACGCCGGTTCCGCCGCGTCCCTGATGAACATGTGCGGTAACATAGGAGGCGCTATTTCTCCGACGATTCTGGCGTATCTGGTGAAGGGCTACGGCTGGGATGTACCGTTTTTCGTGTCATCTGGCCTGTGCGTCATTGCGGCTCTGCTGTATCTCAAGATCGATGCCAGCCGGCGGATTTTTGACGAGTCCGCAATATGAAAATCAATCCCAGCAAATGTGTGGCGTGCGGCAATTGCACTTATGTTTGCCCCATGGGCGCTATCTATATCGATCCGGTCATTGAGCGCGCCACCATCAACCGCGATGAATGCGTGGAATGCTACGCCTGCTTTAATGGCTTAAGCCAGGAAAGGCTGAATCCCACCATGGTCCGGACGCTGCGTTCGGTATTTAAGATGATGCGCCTGCGTTTCGACCCGGAGCCGGATGTGTGCCCCACGTCCGCCTTTGAGCCGGATGAACTGGTGTGGCCACGGGTTGTCCGGCGGGCGTTCTCCGATCCCAGAGTGCCACATGAATCCACCGGCATCGAAGGCCGCGGAACCGAAGAGGTAAAAACCAACGACGTCAGCGGGCGCGTGCAAGTGGGGGAGGTCGGGTTCACTATTGAATTCGGAAGGCCCGGAGTGGGCGTGCGCTTTCATGAAATCCAGAAGATGTGCTGGGCGCTGGCCAAGGCGGGCGTGAGTTTCGAGAAGAAGAACCCCATCACGTCGTTGATGACTGACGTCCCCACCGGCACGTTGCGCGAAGACATCATGGACGAAAAGCTGATGTCGGCCATCGTCGAGATCAAAGTGCCGGTGGCGCGCACCGAAGAAATTGTGCGCCTGGTGTGGGAAGTGGAAAAGCAGGTAAACACTGTGGTGGCCCTGGGCGTGGGCACACGCTGCGACGAAGAGGGCGAGGACCGCGTGGTTGCGCCGATTCTGGAGAAGCTGGGCTACAAGCTGGAACGCGCCAAGACGAATATCGGGCTGGGGCGCGTGAATGCCGCCGTGGCCGCCGCGCAGGCGAAACTGGAAGAGGTGCCGGTAGCATGACCAACACGCTGCATCGATTTGGAGACGCGGAGAGCTTCCGCGACGATTACGTGGTGTTCGCCATAGCCAGCAAAGGCAAGAACGATGGCGACGCGCTGCCGAAGCTTCGGCGGTTTTTGGAATTGGCGCTGCCGTTCAAGCCGGTGAATCTGGGCGATGCCCGCCATGGCGGCGCTCTGCGGCCGTGTAAGAACATGAACCCCACGCAGCACTGGAACCGCGATATGAAGCCGGATTTCGACGCCGTGCTGTGCGGTCTGAATCATCCCACTACGTGCGCGGCGGTCTTCGATAACCAGGTGGCGGCCGAGGATTTCGTCAAGCGGGTGAAAGAGGAAGACCTGGGGCTCAGCATTAACATCTCGACGTCGGTGGATGGAGCCGAGCAGTGCTGCCACCACGCGGGCATTCCCCGTCATAGCGTAGGGTATTCGTTGGGCTTTGAGGGCAAAACCGAACTGCTGCCGAATTCCCAGGTGCTGATGCTTTCCACCATGTGCGGCCATGGCATGGTAGCCAATTCCCTGGCGAAAAAGATGATCGATTGGGTGAAGGAAGGGCGCCGGACGCCGGAGGAAGCCGCCAGTTATATGACGCGGTTCTGTTCCTGCGGAGTGTTCAACCCGGCGCGTGCAAAACGGATTCTTGAAGATGCTCGAACGAAAAGCAAATAAGTTCCTAACGGACCGTGTCGAAAGTGGTTTAGAGACGAATCCACAGGCGAAATCGCCTGTGCCACTTAGTGGAATCAGTGGTTCACGCGCAGGTGGGGTAGGCGTTTTCGCCTGTCAGGCCTTTCGCCACGGGTTGCTAGGTGCCGCGGCGCTATTGATCTGGACGGCTGCTGGGGCCTGCGCCGAGACGCGCGTGTTGCAGCACTTCACGCTGATTGACGGCACGGGCCGCGAACCGGTCGCGGATGCCGCGATGATCATTACCGATGGCCGCATTACGTGGGTGGGGCCGGCGAAGAACCTGAAGGCCCCGGCCGGCGCGGACACGAAGGACCTATCGGGCAAGTTCGTGATGCCCGGCATCATCAATCTGCACGGGCACGTGGGCAACGTGGTAGACCTGACGCAGGATCCTAAATTCTTCACGCGGGCCAACATTGAAAAGAACCTGAAGACGTATGCCCGGTATGGCGTCACCACCGTGCTGAGCATGGGCACCGATCAGGACGAGATCTATAAAGTGCGCGATGCCCAGCGCGCGGGCCGCCCCAACATGACGCGAGTTTACACCGCCGGCCTGGGGTTCACGGCCAAGGGTGGCTATGGCGGGTTGGCAGGCGTGACCTACGCGCTGGATGGCAATTCCGAAATTGCGAAGGACATCGCGAGCCTGAAGAGCAAGCAGGCCGACATGGTGAAAATCTGGGTGGACGATCACCTGGGCACCATGAAGAAGATGCCGCTCGAGATGTCCAAAGGGATCATCGACGCCGCCCATAAACAAGGGATGCGCGTGGCGGCTCACGTCTTCTATCTGCAGGATGCCAAGGATCTGACGGCGGCCGGGGTAAACGGTCTGGCCCACAGTGTGCGCGATCAGGCGATTGATCAGGAACTTATCGACAGCATGAAGAAGCATGGCACCTGGCAGATTGCCACTACGCTATCGCGCGAGGCTTCCATGTTCGTCTATGGGAAGACGCCGAAATTCGTGGACGATCCGTTCTTCACCCGCGCCGTCTCGCCCCAGGTAATCGCCACGCTGAAAGACCCGGCATACCAAAAGAAGATCGCCAGCGATCATGACTTCGCACATTACCCTGGCTTCTTCGAGAACGCCAAGCGCAACCTGAAAAAGCAGGTGGATAGCGGCGTGAAATATGGTTTCGGCACCGACTCCGGGCCCCCCGGCCGGTTCCCCGGCTACTTCGAGCAGTGGGAAATGGAATTGATGGTGGAGGCCGGGTTGACGCCGAAGCAAGTGATCGGCGCGGCTACTAAGAACTCAGCGGAGTTTCTCGAAGCGAAGGATCTGGGGACGCTGGAACCGAAGAAGTGGGCTGACCTGATCGTGCTCGACAAGAACCCGCTGTTAGATATCCGGAACAGCCGGACCATTCAATCCGTTTATATCGCAGGGAATCCAGTTCAATAAAATGCCCATCACTCGACGAGATTTCGTGGCGGCTTCGGCTGTCACCGCCTTAGGCTACTCCCAGGTAAAGGGCGCGAATGAACGGTTGCGCATCGGCGTGATCGGCTGCGGCGGCCAGGCTACCGGGCACATGCGCGCGCTGGTGAAAATGCGCGAGTCCGACAACTGCGACGTGGTTTCGGTGTGCGACGTCTACGATAAGCGCGCCGAACAAGCCGCGCAGCTTACGGGCGGAAAAATCGTAAAGGATTACCGCAAGCTTCTGGAGCAGCCCGACATCGATTACGTGCTGATTGCTACCCCGGAGCATTGGCATCACCAAATGATTCTGGACGCCCTTTCGGCGGGGAAACACGTCTACACCGAGAAGCCCATGACGCAGACGGTGGAGCAGGCCAAGCACGTCATCGCCAAAACCAAGGCCCACCCCAAGCTGAAACTGCAGGTTGGCGTGCAGGGCATGTCGGACGATTCTTACGAGACGGCGCACCGTTATATCCAGGAAGGCGCGCTGGGCAAAGTGGTGCTGGCGCAAATCGATTACTCGCGCAATCATAAAGACGATTTCTGGCTATATCCGATGGATGCGGACGCCAAGCCCGGGGTGAACCTCAATTGGGCGCAATGGCTGGGGCCAGCCCCCAAACGTCCCTGGGATCCGGAGCGGTACTTCCGCTGGCGGCGGTATTGGGATTACTCGGGCGGCATTGCGTCCGATCTGTTTATTCACCGCGTAACGCGCCTGATCAAGGCCACCGGGGTGACGTTTCCCAGCTACGCGGTGGGCACGGGCGGCAAGTTTGAGTTCGGCAAAAGCATAGCGGAGATTCCCGACACGTTGAACATGCTGCTGGATTATCCCGAAGGGATGACCATTCAACTGGTTTCCACCATGGCGAACGACACCAAGGTGGAGCATCTGATTCGCGGCCACAAAGCCACGCTGCAATTCACCCCCACCGGCTTTACCATTACGCCGCAGCATATGTTCGCGGGAGAAGCGAAGGAAGTGGTGCATGAGAAGACCGGCGCGGAATCGTTGACGCTGCACCACCGCAATCTGATGAATGCGATCCGGATAAACGAAGCGCTGCGCTGCGATCCCATGCTGGGTTATTACGGCGTGGTGGCGTGCGAAATGGGCAACATCAGTTACCGGCGGCGGAAGTATTTGAAGTGGGATGCGGCGAAACAGCGGATCGTAAACGCCTAGCAGCCCGTGGCGGAAGTAATTCACGCACCGAACAGGCGAAAACGCCCTCGCCACCTTGCGGAATCAGTGGTTTGCGGGCAGATGGGGCAGGCGTTTTCGCCTGTTCGGCCTTTCGTCACGGGCTACTAGCCTGAATGGCACCGGCAGACCGCTTACTTAGGTGCGCGGCTCGGAAACAGAGTGGATTTACCGGGCCGGGGTGCCCCTGGGCCCGTAAGGAAGCGCCGTTCGGAGGCGCTAACCCATCAAATCGGAACCACCGCCGCGCTCACGGGCTTAGACCCCACGGGTATCATCATAAACAGGGGCGCTTTGCGCGACCGCTTGAAGTCCGAAGCGGCGCGCGCAATGTTTGCAATGCGAATCACCGCCAGATCGCCCGACCCCTGATTTAACACCAGGGCATACCGGTCATCCGGCGTGATCAGAATCTGTCCCGGCTGAGTTCCCACGGGAGTCACAGCCACTACCCGCCGCGACACAATATCTAAAATGCTGACGTCGCCCGACTGCGGATTCGCGACAAACAAATACTGCGGGGAAGCCTTACTGGAAACCGACGCCGCCATCACCCCCGGGGCGTGTCCCGCCAGCACGGTCTCCTCCACGCACGGCGTATAAAAGGGAGAGACCACCACCACGGCGTCCATCCCCTCGCCCGTAACGAACAATTCCCCGCCATCTGCCTTGAAGCACAAGTTGTCCGGACGCACCGCCAGCGGCAGCTTTACAATCAGCCCGCGGTTGGCCACCTGGTATAGCGCCAGCACTCGCTCGCTACGGTTCGCCGCGATTAATGTCCGCGAGTTGGAAAGAAAGCGAAGCGTGCCGATATCTCCCACGCTGTCAACCGGCGGTCCCACGTCATGGGCGTCCGCGGCGAACAGGTTGATGGGGTGGCGGTCTCCGTAACTCACCGCAATGGATTTACCTAAAGAATCGATCTCGAAAGCAAACGGTTCAGCCGGCAACGCAATCCGCCGAATCGCGCGAAACGAAGCCACATCGAACAAAATCAAGGCCCGCGGCTGGCGGCACAGCACGGCCAGGGTGCGCCCGTCCGGCGCCAGACGCATCGCCAACGCCAAACTGCCTACCGTGGATGTTCGCGACACCGCCAACGTATCGGTCTTGATCTCGTGCAGCGTTCCGTTCCCCGGCGTTAAAGCGTAAATGAAGGGTTCACGCGGATGGGCGATCACGCAGGTGGGCTGACCGCCGACGCGGATATGCCGCGCCACCGCGAACACCGTCAGGTCTACCGCCGCCACCGCCTCGCCTTCCTGATTGGCGATGAAGGCAAATCCGGAATATCCGGACGCTTTGCGGCGCGTGCACGCCGCCGTGGCCATCGCCGAGGCAGTCAGGAAGTTGCGACGTGTCAGCACGCCTTTATGTTAGCGCTACGGCATGATCAGGCCTGCGCGGACTCCGAAATGCTTAAGCATGCCCGCAAGAAAGTAGAGGTAGAACGGGGCGCACGGATATACTGAGGGTAACTATGTTCAAACACCATCAGAGTTTTCTCAGTGGAATCGCGCTCTTCGGGATCGCCTTCCTAGCCACCGCCGCCGCGCAGAAACCGCTCAGCCCACCGGCTGAGACTTCGGTAAGCATCGACGGCAAGCAGATCAAGATTAACTATTCCGCCCCAACCATGCGGGGCCGCAAGATTTTTGGCGCTTTGGAAGATTACAACCGCGTTTGGCGCACCGGCGCGAACCAGGCTACCGCGCTCAAGACGGACGCCGATCTCACCATCAATGGCCTGAAGGTTCCCAAGGGCAGCTACACGATCTTTACCTACCTGGCCGCGAATCAGTGGCAGTTAATCATTAACAAACAGACTGGCCAGAGCGGTCTGGAATACGACGAAAAACAGGACTTGGGCCGCGTGAAAATGACTATGAGCAAGCCCTCCGCGCCGGTTGAAGCTTTCAAGATCACCTTGGCCGCGGCTGGCGGAAAGAAAGGCACGTTGACCATGGCGTGGGAAAACACCGTCGCCTCCGTTCCCTTCACCGTGGAATAAATTCCGAACCAAGCGCGTACCTGCTACGTCCAATGCGGGTGGGAGGCTGTCCGCCGGAAGCCTCCCCTCCCATTCATGTTTACCCATACTCTTCTCGCCGTATCCTTCGCCAGCCTCTGTTTCGCAGCCACCGCTCCCGAACCGCCTAAACTGCGGTTAGGCAACTCCGTGGTGCCGTCACGGTACAGCATCGATCTCACCGTTGTTCCGAACCAGGACGTATTTCAAGGCGTCGCGGACATCGCGCTCGAATTCAAACAGCCTGCCAATCTGATCTGGCTGAACGCGTTGGAGTTGAAGATCAAGGACGCCCACATCGTGGCGGCGGGTAAGACTTTGCCAGTCACCACCGTGCCAGGCGGCAAGGATATTACTGGCTTCTCATTCAGTGAACCGCTTTCCGGGAAGGCACTGCTGCATATTGCGTACGAAGGAAAGTTGAGCCGCAATAGCAGCGCCGGCCTGTTCGCGTTGAAAGACGGCGCTGAGTCGTACGTCTACAGCCAGTTTGAACCCACCGACGCCCGCCGCGCTTTCCCCTGTTTCGATGAGCCGGGTTTCAAAGTCCCGTGGCAGCTTACGTTGCACGTACGGCAAAGCGACATGGCGCTCTCAAACACGCCGGTGATCTCTGAAACCGCGGGTGCGGAGGGCATGAAGACTGTGAAGTTCGCCGTCACGCGCCCCCTGCCCAGCTACCTGGTGGCGTTGGCGGTGGGTCCTTTCGACGCCGTCAGCGCGGGGCAAGTTGGCAAAACCGTGCTTCGAGTGATCGTGCCGAAAGGCCGGGGTGGGGAGGCCAAGTTCGCCGCCGCAGCCATCCCCGAATTGCTGAAGCTGCTGGAAGGGTACTTTGGAACCCGCTACCCCTACGAAAAGCT
>JBBQUE010000123.1:0-7521 GCA_038212805.1 Bryobacterales bacterium
AAGACGAGGCCCGGACGATGGCGATATTTGTAAGCGAAGAATACAACCAGGAACGCGATCAGCAACGAGAAAAAGGCGCTGACGAGTATGAGGAAGGCATAGAGCCCATCCACACTCCCGGCGATAGTCGAGGCCGCTACAGGAAACAGTTGAAATTTGGCTTCCATCATAATCAGGCGGGCCGACTCCTTTTCTGTCGGCTATCTCGCCGAAGCATAATAAACACGAATCCCCCAAGTGTTAAAACCGTAGTCGCTCCGGCTACGCGTAACAATCCCAATGCAAAAGGTGTGTACTTAGCGGAGTGCGGATCGAAGTGGTAGCAGAACAACATGATCTGATCGACCGGATTGCCGATCTTGTTGTTCGAGGCTTCGATCAGCCCCAGCCTCATGTCCTTCGGCGAGTAGTCGATACCGTAGAAATATTTCGAAAGCTTGCCTTCCGGGGTCAAGACATAAATCGCGCTCGCGTGGGCGAACTGCGCGGTGTGAACGTCCCACATATAACGGAAGCCGACAGCGTCCGTAACACGCTTGATGGAGTTGATGTCGCCTGTCAGGAAGTGCCAGCCGGAAGCAGTTTCCGGATGGCCAAACCGCTTGACGTACAGCGCTTTCTTTTCGGCTGCAAGCTTCGAGGTTTCCCGCGCATCGAAGCTGATCGCCACAATGTCGTACTCAACGCCGGGCGTGAAAGTCAGGACTTTAGCGGCGCGCACCATCCCATTCAGGATTTGGGTGCAGAGCATGGGGCAATCGTAGTAAACAAGAGCCAGAACAACCGGACGCTTACCGAAGAAGGAGCCGAGCGGAACCGTTTTGCCTGTCTCGTCGCGGAATTCGGCGTCCAGCGGGAGTTGCGAATTCAGACGCTGCTCAATTGTCACGTTCTTAAGGGACACGGGGCGATCGCCGCCCTTCATGTTGAGCATGTCCTGAGCACGGGCAGGAGCCGGGCGGTTGATAGCGGGGCCGTCATCGCCTCCGTCGAAGCCGGGTGGCGGCGTGGTCTGTCCGACGGCAGAGATGCAGAACATCGCAGCGACTATCGCCGACAGAATCCCGGAAATATAATTTCTTTTGCTCATTGGCGCGTTAATTGGAAAAGATCACTGGGAGATCTTTTCGAGTGTCCTTCCACCGCTCGCGTCTGATGGAATGAATCGGAATCCGCCATCAGCACCAGCGATGCCGGGCTTCGAAGGCAGTCCCTTTTGAGCCACCATTTCGATCGCCTGTTCAATCGGGATGCGGACAGTGCCTTTGTTCGGATCGATCCAGCCGTAGTTTTCGAGGATGGCATTTTCCTCGCCGCGGAGCTGATCCATTTCAATTCTTGGCGAGACGGGACTCTCCGGACGAGGGCGAAGTCCGGTGAGCCGCGGTTCAGGCGGTAGCGAGGCACGCTCTTTTTCCATGGTCCCCGGCATTTTAGCGTCCAGCTTGTCGGCCCGAACTGCCAGGAAGTGAAACATCGCCCACATGGCGAATACGACCACGATGCAGCTTATCAGCAGACCGATGCCGAACGCAGTGATCTGAAATACGTTTACATCGCCCCGTTCGAACGAGACTTGGCTACTGGCGTGGTCCGCCTGATCGGAGGAGCCGTGCCCGTGTTTGTCGTCTCCCGTCGAGCCGTGGGGAGAGTGCTTAGTGGTCTCTGCCATGATTCAGTGCCTTTGTAAGATCGGGGGCGCCCAGCGGCAACAACGGCATGCCGGGCAGGTTACGGAAATAGATGGCGAACCAGAGTCCGCCGAAACCAATCGGCGCGACCAGGTCGAGCCAGGAGAAATAAAAATGCGGGTCTTTGACGTTGGTGAAGTTGGGCTCCACCAGCGAGTAGACGTCAATGGCATGCACTGCGACGATGTAGCACGCGACGAATGCGATGAACTTCGAACTCTTCTTCGCGGGCTGCGACAGCAGCATGGCGAATGGCAGGACGAAGTGCCCGAATAGCAGGATCAGGGCCACTGACTCCCAGCCGCCGTTCCAGCGCTTGATGTACCAGACGATTTCCGAAGGCAGGTTGCCCGACCAGGTGATCAGCAACTGCGAGAAATTCAGATAGGTCCACATCATGACCATGGCGAAGAGCAACTTGCCGAGGTCATGGTAGTGCCGTCGGGTCAAAGCATGATGCATCGGCTCGTACTTTTCGAGAATCGTCAGAGTTCCCATGACAATGGCCAGAGCCGTCAGCACCCAGCCGATAATGATCATGAAACCGTAGATGGTGGAGTACCAATAAGGTTCCAGCGTCATCAGGTAGTCGACGGAGCAGAACGTCATCAGAATGAAGAAGATCAAAATGCCGGGGGCGCTGAGGGCTTCCAGTTTGGCGGAGACCGCTGTCGATTTTGTTTCATCTTCCTGCTTTGACCATGCGGTCAGCTTCATGGTGAAGAAGCAAAGGAAGATGGAGTAGATGGCCCAGCGAACCCAGAGGAAGGGAACGTTCAGATAAAGGCTCTTTGCCGCGATCACTTTGTCGGCCAGACCGGCGGGAGTCGTCCACCAGTAGAGCTGCTCACGGAAGATCAGAAGCGGCAGAAACAGGAAACAAGTGACGTAGAGCGTTTTCGCGCCCGCTTCCAGTGGTCGGCGGATGACAACGCCCCAGGCGCCGCCTGAGAGGTACTGAGTCATCAGAATGACAAGGCAGCCGGCACCCGCGCCAAACCAGAGCCAAAACCCGACAAGATACGCGCGGAGAAAGTGCCCCATACCAGGACCGGTGAGACCGCCACCTTCCAGAAATATGCCACTGACCAAAAGCCCCAAAAATACAAGCCCGATAAACGTCGCGATGGACGAATACCGCTTCAGCGTGTCGCCGAGTTGCGGGGCGGTTTGTAAGCTATGTTCCGTCGTCGTCATTTTCTCTCTGGCTGGTTCGATTTGCGCGCACCAACACCGATGGCACCCGGAACCCCGCTCGGCATGGTCGCCTCATGCGGGACATTGTAGAAATCGCTGTCGGTCGGGACCAGTGGCTGAGACTTCTGGACAGCCTGTTCCTCTGCGCTTAGCGGCTTGCCGGCGGCAGGAACCTTTGCCCGTGCTTCAGCGGTTAAATCATTAATATTGGCGTTCTGGCTATACTGCAGGGCCCGGATGTAGGCGGCAATCGCCCAGCGGTCACGGGGTTGAACCTGCTGCGAGTAGTTCAGCATGGCTCCGTAGCCGTTGGTGATCACATCGTAATAGTGACCAATCGGAGCATTTCGGAGGCGATCAATGTGATAAGAAGGTGGCTGCTTAAAGCCCCGGCGCACAATCATTCCCAGGCCATTGCCGATTCTGCCGTGGCAGGGTGCGCAATAAACGTCGTAACGCTGCTGGCCGCGCTCAATAAAAGGCTTGTCGACGGCGACGGGGAAGACGTCTACATCATTTCCCTTTTCGTCTTTGCCTGCGTAGAAGGCGGCATCCTCGTTCAGTTCTCCGCGCGCGATTGTGCCTTCCAGTTCCGGGCGGCTGCTGCGTCCATCGGCAAAAAACACGCTGGGGCGCTGCGGTTTATATTTCGGCTGATCCTGCATGTCCTGCCGGCACCCGACCAGAAACAACCCAGGTCCGGCGAGGATAAACAGGCTGAGGGGTTGAATTCTCATGCGGCGACCTCAGCTATTTCCTCGGCGCCGAGGCTTTCGAGGAAGCTCGCGGTCTTTACGCGGTCAAATTGCGGATCGCTCGATTCAATGCAGATGAAGAACTTGCTGCGGGACGCGTTGACGAAGCGTTCCACGTTGAAAACGGGGTGGTACGGCATCGGCAGCCCATTTAGCAGGAGCATTCCGATGGCTGCCGTGAGGCCACCAATCAGAATCGTGCATTCGAAAGTAACCGGAATGAACATCGGAACACTGATGATCGGGCGGCCGCCGACGTTGAGCGGCCAGGCAACGGCTGAAACCCAGGTCGCAAGTCCGAACCCACCAGCGCAGCCTAATAACCCCCCGATCAGGGTAAACAAGGAAACCCGATTGTCGTGAAGGTCCATCGCACCGTCTAGTTCATGGATGGGATAAGGTGTGTAGGCGTCGTATTTTTTAAAGCCGGCCTCTCGGGTGCGGCGCGCAGCCGCAACCAGTTCGCCCGGAGTTTCAAACTCCGCCATCAGGCCGTAAAGGGGAATTTCACTGTCGGTGTAGACGCTCATTGCGCGACCGGCTCCTTCACCTCTGCACCAGGCAGCAGCATTCGTAATTCGAAGATAGTGATCATGGGCAGAACTCTCACAAAGAGGAAGATCAGCGTCATGAACATGCCCAGGGTCCCGGTGTAGATAAGCCAGTCCCAGACGGTCGGCGCATAGTAACCCCAGCTGGAGGGCAGGAAGTCACGATGCAGGCTGGTCACGACGATGACGAAGCGCTCCAGCCACATACCGATATTGACGATGATCGATATGATCCACAGAATTCCGGGTGTGGTGCGGATCTTTTTGGACCACAGGAATTGCGGTGTGACGATATTGCAAAGGATCAGGGCCCAATAGAAGACGGCGTAGGGGCCGGTCATCCGGTTCCAGATCATAAAGCGCTCATAGGTGTCAGCGCTGAAGTATCCGAAGAAGGCTTCGAACGTGTAACCGTAAGCAACGATAAGGGCGGTTGCCAGCGTCACTTTCGCCATGTTGTTGAGGTGGCGAAGAGTGATAATGTCGTCCAGTCCGTAGAAGCGGCGAACCGGGATCATCAGGGTGAGCACCATGGCGAACCCGGAGTAGATGGCGCCCGCGACGAAGTAGGGCGGGAAGATGGTGGTGTGCCAGCCAGGAATGATGGAAACGGCGAAGTCAAAGGAAACGACCGTGTGAACCGAAACCACCAGCGGAGTCGCCAGACCGGCCAGCAAAAGTGAAGCTTTTTCGTAACGCTGCCAGTGGCGCGCGGAGTTGCGCCAGCCCATGGCGAGCATGCCATAAATCCTGCGGGAAGTTGCGGACTTCGAGGAGTCACGCAGCGTGGCGAGATCGGGAATAAGCCCGACATACCAGAAAACCGCGGAAATGGTCAGGTAAGTGGTAACAGCGAACACGTCCCAAAGCAGCGGACTGCGGAACTGAGGCCACATGCCCATCGTATTTGGATAGGGGAGCAGCCAGTAGGCGAGCCAGGGACGACCGGTATGCAGTACCGGGAACATACCGGCGCACATCACGGCAAAAAGTGTCATGGCTTCGGCGAAGCGGTTGATGGCATTTCGCCAGGATTGATTGAGAAGCAGCAGAATGGCGGAGATCAGCGTACCGGCGTGGCCGATACCGATCCACCAGACGAAGTTGATGATCGCGAAGCCCCAGCCGATCGGGATGTTAATACCCCAGATACCAACCCCCTTGATGAGTAGCCAGGTGGCGCCCGCCATCAGGTTCTGAAGCACTGCAAAAGAAATCAGGAGGCCGAAAACCCAGCCCAGCGTAATTTTGCGCCGGAGAACGATTCCCGCAACTTTGTCGGATACAGAGGCGAGACTGTGCCCCGGGTCGATGACCGGCCCGACGTAGATTTTATCTGGTAATTCAACAGGCTGCGACATCGCTGGCTAGCTCTCCTTCCTGGTCGACAATTCCGGATTTGGATTGCGGATCTCAGCTAGATAAGTCGTACGTGGACGAGTGTTGAGTTCGCCCAACAGGGAGTAATTTGTCTTTTCGCGCTTGGTCTGCGAAATCTTGCTCTTCGGATCGTTCAGATCGCCGAAGACTATCGCCTGCGAGGGGCAAGTGGCGGCGCAGGCCGGAACGATTTCACCATCTTTGACGCGGCGATCTTCTTTTTCCGCCGTAATCTTGGCGTAGTTGATGCGCTGCACGCAGTAGGTGCACTTTTCCATCACGCCGCGACTGCGAACCGAAACATCCGGATTGCGTTGCAGCTTGAGGCTTTCCGTTTCCCAATCCGTGTAGAGCAGGAAGTTGAAGCGGCGGACCTTGTAGGGGCAGTTGTTGGAGCAGTACCGGGTGCCAACGCAACGGTTATAAACCATATTGTTGAGACCCTCGGCATCGTGTACCGTGGCGGCGACCGGACAAACGATTTCGCAGGGAGCGTTTTCGCAGTGCTGGCAGCCGACGGGCTGGAAAAACATTTCAGGATCGTTCTCGCTGCCGCGATTGTAGCGGTCGATGCGAATCCAGTGCATTTCGCGGGTATTAAGCACCTGCTCTTTACCGACGACGGCGATGTTGTTTTCCGCCTGGCAGGCGACAACGCATGCATTGCAACCATTGCAGGAGGTGAGGTCGATCGCCATGCCCCACGCGTAACCCTTGTACTGCCAGTCGGAGGGGAGGATTGTGAGGCCTGTACTGGCCGTTTCACTTTCCTTCTGTGCGAAGTAAGGATCCTTCTTGTACTCTTCGAGCGTGCCAACCTTGACCGGATCACGACCCTCCATCGCAAAGTGATGCTGGACGGGTGCAAGGCGGAACTTCTCACCCATTGGGGTGATTTTCGCGCCTGTTGCGAAGTAAGGGTTGGCTGCAGTGCGGAACGGGTAGGCATTGAAGCCGGCACCGTTTCCGGCTCGACCGGAGCGGGTGCGACCGAAGCCGAGGCTCAGCTCAACCGATCCATCCGGCTGGCCAGGTAAGGTGTAGATGGAACCTTTGACGGTCGAGCCATTGACCGTGATTTCGACGCGATCATCATCCTCGACTCTCAGGTCTTTGGCTGTCTTCGGACTGACGATGACGGCGTTGTCCCATGTCAGGCGCGTGATCGGCCGGGGCAATTCCTGCAGCCAGGCGTTGTTGGAATAACGTCCATCGAGAACGTAAGGGTCAACGTGGAAGGAAACTTCGTAGCCCGAGCCAGAGGAAGACGCAGACGCCGGGATCAGTTTCGCGGTGGCGCTGACGGCAGGGAGTGCCGAATCTTTGACGAAACCATCGTGGATGGAGTGCTTCCACCACGCTTCGTAGTCTGTACCGGTGTATTTGGCCTGCCAGAAGTTGCGCACTGTCTGGTAGCCGGACATATCCGGATTTTCGGTAAATGCCGCGAGAATGTCGTGAGCCGACTTGCCCCCGTAAAGAGGGGAAATCAGGGGCTGGATGATCGAGATGGTGCCATCGTAGGCCGGCGCGTCACTCCACTGCTCGTAAGCATGGGATTCGGGGATCAGCCAT
Source organism: Bryobacterales bacterium (assembly GCA_038212805.1). Classification (GTDB taxonomy): domain Bacteria; phylum Acidobacteriota; class Terriglobia; order Bryobacterales; family Bryobacteraceae; genus JANXQZ01. The sequence goes on from JBBQUE010000123.1 coordinate 7,150, forward strand.
TGACAAACTTCAGAGGTTTCGTCGTCGTAAAGGCCAAGTCGAACGCGGGTCTTTGCCCGCTGGATCGCACTATGCAGGTTCAGGGCAGCCGGAGCCGCGTAAACCGGATTGCCGCCTAAAATCAACAGCAGATCCACCTTGCCGGAATTCAGATCCTGCGCCAGCGCCTGCAGGTCCGCCCACTGGTCAGCCGGCTTCTGATCGAGAGAGGCGGTGAAGACGATGGTCTTACCATGGTTGTCGAGAACCTGATTGATGTAGTGAACGATCGCGTGCACTTCGGGAGACTGATCATCCCCGGCGATGACGATGGACGTGCCTTTCGCCGCCTGGAGATCTTTGATCAGGGTCTGGAGGTATTTGGAACTTGCC
>JBBQUE010000124.1:0-7468 GCA_038212805.1 Bryobacterales bacterium
ATGGCCCAGCGTGCCAACGCCGTGAACGCCATGCAGATTGCGGCCGACCGCGGCTTCGCCGTAGCCGAACAGCATGAACGACGCGCCGCCCATACCGATTCCATCCGCCTGGAACTGGAAACCGACGACGGACTCACTATCGTGGAAGGCGGGTTGGTTCTCGACAAACCCCGCCTGCTGCAAGTTGACTCCATCCAGTGCGAGGCCCCGCTCGAAGGCCATCTCACGTTTTTGAAAAACGCCGACATCCCCGGCGTAATCGGCTTCGTGGGAGCCCTGCTCGGCAAGAGCGGCGTCAATATTGCCAGCTTTGCACTAGGCCGATTGGCATCCGGAGGCGAGGCCGTTTCCGTCATCGCCACCGACCAACCCGTCCCCCCCTCCGTACTGGAGGAGCTATTGCGCAACCCGGCCGTCCGCGCCGCCCGGGCCGTCCGATTCCATTAGCTCGCGCTCCTGCATCCTCAGCATGTGAGCCTTCAGCCGCTTATCGTGCTCTTCCAGCCGGTCCAGCGCCAAGTCGTTCAACTCTTCCATATGCTGGCGCTCATGCTGCTTGGAACAAAACCGCAATCCCATCCACGTCCTAACCAGCCCCAGGTCCGATTCACAGCTCAGGCATTTGGTAATGCCCGATTTCTTACGCAGGCTTTTGAACATGAAACAGTCTTATCGGATCGAACCCGGTAGAACATGAATGGGCGGGTCTACCAGCGCCGGCCGCGTCCGCCGTGGAACCCCCGTCCAAAGTAGAAGGAAGGGCCTGAGTAAAAGCTCGGACCCCAGAAGAACGGGTCATAGAACCCACCATAATAAGGCTGCGGCGCATAATACCCCGCTGGCCGGGGTGGCCCACCTTGCCGCAGCGTCTGAGGACGTTCATAGTCCTCGCGCCCCACCGGCTCAAAGGCCTGCTCCGCCCGCTCGGTCGAAATCGAAAGCGGCTGCTCCAAACGGAACGTCAGCACCATCTCGGGGTAAACCACCGCCGGCTTCCCGTGCGACACCATCACCCCAATTACCGAAGCGCCAGCGCCCGCAATAGCGCCTAATCCCGCGCCCATCCCGCCAGCCGCGGCCGCTCCAATCGCCGCCCCAACGCCCGTGGTCACCCCAACCGTCGCCACGTTATTCCCCGTGGAAGAATCGCCCCGGCGCTCCACATACTGCGTCTTCACCGGTATTTGCACGCCGTCCACCAGTTGGATCTCAGTCACTTCCAAACCCAAACGGGAAGAGCCTTTGACCCGGCCCGCCGTCACGGCCTCCACTACCCGGCCCGTGATCATCTGGCCCCTGCGAGCCACCACCCGGCCGGCAGCCACAATCGGCTGCACCAACGTGCCCGTGAACGAATCGCCCGGTTGATTATGATTGCTGGCTAATGGTTGATCCACCCGGATAGTCACCCAGGTTCCCGCCGGCACGCCGATAATCGGGGGCGGAGGAGCAGCCGGCTGATCCATATTCTGTGAATACGTGTTCTGCTGTTGTGGCTGCTGGGAATCGTAGGCAGGTCTGCCATCCGGGCCCGGCCGCGCATCGCCAAATTTGCGCCAACCCGTGGAAGGCGCGGAAGAAGGAGCCTGCTGCTGGTCTCCGGCGGATTGCCCAAACGAAGGCACGCCCGTAACCAGAACAGATCCCAGCGTGAGGGTGAGAAAAGCTTTAGTGGAAAGGTTGATCATTGCTTCGAACCTCAAATTTCGATTCGACCTGATTAGAGCAACTGAAGGGCCGAGTTCGAATTCGTTCAGAATCAACACTCTGCCATCGCGCCTGTTGGCTGTATTCGGCCACCCCGGTTAAGATTGACCACCGCACCGAAGCGCTCGTGGTAGGTGGCGATATCCAAAGACCAGGCTCCGCTAGATCTTGCAGGGTGCGGCTTCCACCAGAAACGCGCCTAGATTCAGCCACTTTCCATCCTGGCGCTTCTCAATCTGATAGCCCCGGATCTTAGCGTCGGTCCGAATCCGAATAGCGGGCTCGGCGGGGAGGCGCTCGCGCGGCAGGCGCAGAACCTGCTTGCTGGATTGCTTGAGCGACCAACTCTCTCCGCCGGTTAAGGTTTCATAGAGTTCGTGCCGCAGCTTGGTATCCACCAGCAGCGATCCGGTACTCTTCGAATCGAACCAGAAGCGCTCCACCAACCCGGTGCGGCTTTCATCCAAAATTGAGCGCTGCTTCCAGGTCTCTCCGCCGTCGTCGGTCAGCAACAGGAACGGATCGCGCGGCACGCCCTGCAGATTCGAACCTGAAATCCAGCCGGTCTGAAAATCGATGAATTGAATCTGATCCAGCGACGTGTGGCGAATGCGGTTGTAGGGTTCGGTCCAGGTTTTCCCGCCGTCCGCGCTGGCCATCAAAATAGAGTACAACGTGGTGTCGGCGGTGTGAAGATTACCTGCCACGAAGACCCGGTTCAGGGTGGCTTCCACGCCGCTCAGTTCCAGGAATACCTTGCAGGGCTGATCCTCCGAACAGGTCAGGCCGGCTTCCCGAATGTCCTCCTCGGTGCAGGCGAATGGGATTCGCATGGGCGCGCCCGTATTCTCCAGCGGCTGGGCGGATGCCAGCCAGGCAAGAGCAACGAACGCGGCAACGCGAGGTATCACTAGACCATGGTAAATCGTAACTTGGACAGATGGTAGCCTGACTTTGATGCAGCGCTGCAGCTGGGCCAGGAACGAACTGGCAATCCGTTATCACGATGAGGAGTGGGGCGTCCCGGCGCATGACGACCGTACTCTGTTTGAATTCCTGATTCTGGAAGCGGCGCAGGCCGGCTTGAGTTGGGATACTGTGCTCAAGAAGCGGGAGGAGTATCGCGCTGCCTTCCACGGCTTCGATCCGGCGCGGGTGGCGCAATACGGGGATGCCGATCTGGCGCGGCTGCTGGCAAATCCGGGGCTGATCCGCAACCGGCTGAAGATGCAGGCGGCGATTCAGAGCGCACGGGAGTTCTTACGGATCCAGCAGGAATTCGGATCGTTCGACGCTTATATTTGGGGGTTCACGGATGCCAAGGCGCTCAGCAAAGATCTTCTCAAGCGCGGCTTCCGGTTTGTGGGGCCAACCATCTGCTACGCCTTCATGCAGGCCGTGGGCATGGTGAATGACCACGCCCCGGACTGCTTCCGCCGTCACTTGGTCAGCATCTCGGCCAGATAATCCGTAGCCTCTTTTGAGCGCATCATGGAGAGCCGCACGATCACTTCGCGGCGCAGGCTGGCGTCGGATTCCTTACGCGCAATCTCCACCAGGGCCTTCGCGTTTTGCAAGCTGAACAATGCATTCACGATGACGCGTTTCGTGGCGGCATCGGTCTCCTTGGCGTATAGCCCCGCCAATACATCGCTCACCGGGGCTCTCATGAGCCCAAGCTGGTGAATCGCTTGCCGACGCATTTCCGGATCTTTATCGCCGCGGGCGATCTCCAGCAGCTTCTCAGACTGGCCACCGATAAACAAGGCCTGCAGGACGGCGCGCTTCACTGGCAGGGGCGCATCCGGAGTGTACAGCTGAAACAGTTCGGTTGCAGCGCCCATCACGCCCAGTTGCTGAATGGCCTCCGCCCGCAGTTCCGGATTGGATTCCGTGCGCGCCGCCGCGAGCAGGGCGTCCTTGCTGCCCGCAACCATAAACCCGCGCAGGATGGACCGCTTTACCGTGATATCGTTCGTGCTCTTGTAGATGCCTGCTAGGGCCTGTTCATTTTCCCGGCCGCCAAACACCCCTAGGTACTCCACGGCCTTCGCTTGCAAGTCGGGATTGTAACTGCCCTTGGCCACCTGGGCCAGCAGATCGCGGCTGCGCGGCGTGTGGCTTTGCGCCAACACGAAGAGAGCGCGCTCCTTCACCTTGGGGCTGTTCCCGCCCTTCAAGATCTTCTCCAAGATGGGGAAAGCGCGTTCCGGATCGTTCTGGACCAGGCCGCTCAAGGCCAGGATCTTTAGCTCGTCATCGCTGGCGTTTTCAGGGGATACCGGGGAACCCTGGGCTTGTTGGACTTCCACTTCCAGCGCTCGTGCGTCCTCCAACCAACGACTTGCGGGAAACGTCTTCTTCAGCTCCGCCAGTGTCGCGATGGCCTGGGATCGCTTGCCCATGCGGTTCTCCGTATACGCGCGCCAGTACATAGCGCCGTCCGCCCGCTCGCTTTTGTTCGCGATCACGTGATTGAACAAGGCGGCCGCGCGTTCGTAATCCTTGCGTTCCAGCGCGGATTGGCCGAGTCGATAAGCATCTTTCGACGACCGGCTCCACGCAGCCGGCGGAGGCGGGGGCGCAGTGGGTGGCGCAGGTGGGGCCTGAAGCGCCATCGCCGCGAAAGGCTGCGGCGGCAAGGGAGGCAGAGGCGCAAAGTCCTGGCCTGGCATCATCCCAACCGCCGCCATCCAACAAATCGCATACATTTTCATTGGTACTCTCATAATTTTTTATCTTTGGAATTGCGCGAATCCCGCTCCTCGCGCAGACGCGTCTGCGATCCCACCACGCGCACTTTGAACAACAGACCGCGGTCCTCAATCGCCTTGCGGAACTGTCGCAGCTGGTCGTTAGAAACCGTGGAAGGGCTGTTGGCAATCTCCATCAGCACCCGTTCCAGTTCGTCCAACACGCTGGCCATCGCGGTATCGCCCGCGTTCCGCGCGGTCAGCCGGTATAGCCGGTTGTCCTCCAGCAGGTCTTCAGCCTGCTGCCGCTCGCCGGAGATGTCGATTTTCCCCTTGCCGTCCGGGGCGTTGGTCAGTTCGGCCAGTACCATCTGGGAACGCTCCAGGTGGTCGCTCACGGCCACCAGAAGAATGCGTTCGCGAACCTTGGTAGCGCCCGCGGCGACCGAAGTGTTCCCGGTCTCCTTCGAAATCCGCCCGGCCAGAAACGCGGTCACCAGCAGCGCGGCCGCCACCGGGACCAGAATCCACCAGCGCCGGGTCCATGGCTTCCGCACGCCGGGCTGGGGCAAACGGGCTTCCAGATTCCGCCACACGCGCTGTTCATAGCCTAGTCCTGGCTCCGGCACTTCCATGGAACGCACGGTTTTGAGCACCCGCTGCAAGTCGCGATATTCGGCCTGGCAGTGGGCGCAGGTCTCCAGATGGTCCGAGACGGCGCGGCCCACGGTTTCCCCGTAAAAATGCCAAAGCAATTGTTCCTCGGTCAAATGTGTCATGTCACGCTCACAAAGGGGGCCAGGCTGTGGCGCAGTTTCTGGACCGCCCGGAAGATGCTGTGCTTGGTGGCGTTCGCGCTGGTGCCGAGCGAAGCACCGATATCTTCAATGGATAGCCCTTCGAAGTGGCGCAACACGAAAGCCGTACGCTCCTGCGGGCTCAGTTCTTTCATGGCGGAGTTCAACTGCTCTTTGAACTGCCCGCTCAAGGCCAGACGGTCCGGCGTGGGACCATCCGATGGTACGGCTTGCAGCAGGCCGGTATCGCCGTCCGATCCGGTGGATGGAGAAAGCTCCTGGCGGCGTTTCCGGCGGCGGATCAGATCCAGCGAATAGTTAGCCGCAATCCGGAACAGCCAGGTGGAAAAACTGGCCTTCGCTTGAAATTTGTCCAGCTGCCGGTATGCTCTCAAAAATGTTTCCTGCACGACGTCCTCCGCGTCCTGCTCGTTCCCGGTCATCCGGAAAGCGAGCCGGAACACACCCCGGCTGTGGCTCTCCACCAACGTCCGGAATGCTTCACGATCTCCTGACCGCGCCCTGTCAACAGCACAGTCTTCGATTTCATCCATCCGCCCTTTAGACTACCGGGAGCGGCCGCGGTTAGCACGGAGCATTTTTCAAGCTTCATTTCCACCGCTCTGCCCTCCCTCCTCATGCGCAGCGCTGTTTTCGCAATCCCGGCAGCGGCGCACGCTTGGCTTGCTGCACCCCGGCTGATGCCTGCGTGTCCGGCTTCGCCGCCGCGATCCGCACCCAGTTGGTCCATCGTTACGCTATGGGCACCGGACTCGGTCGGGTCCATGGGCTGCGAAAGCACTCCCGGTGAAGGCTTAACCTCCCGAGCGGAGATTCCTCCGCGGCATCGCGTGGACTCAATGGCCGCAACCATGCCTGCCGCAAGCCCGGGCGAAAGCTTGAATTTAACGTCCGGAGTGCCTAGTTCTGTTACCGATGGATGGCCGAATTGAAACTGAAAGTCCATCGCCGGACACCATGAATTCTCTGTATTCTCAGTCGTGAGGATCAGGAAAGCTGGAATTATCGTAGTCATCGCGGTCTTGCAGATGGCTTGCCGGAAAGACCGCCCGAGCGCCAACACGGTCGCGTTTACTCCCATCATTCAGACCGTGGCACCGGGCACGTATAACCCCCAGTTACCCCGTCCGGTTTACCCTTACTCCATCGTGCCGGGCGGTATTCGATCCAAGGAGGAACTACAGAGGGCAACGCGGACCGATTCCACAGTGGCGAATCACTACGCTGCCTTGAATATCGAGGCTCTGAAACCCAAGACCCTGGCCCAGGATGCCACTGCCTATGTCTCTTTCCGGAAGGGCGGGAAGGTGTATTGGACATCCCGGCGCGTAACCCTCAAGGCTGGCGAGCAGGTCTTTCAAGGCGGGGAAATCGCCGTTCGGGGAAGGTGTGGGAACCAGGTGTCTGACCAGCCCCGGCAACCTATTCTGGAAAATCTTGCGGAGGAGCCGGATAGCGAAACCTTCAATACCGCCGAACCTGCGAAGGACGCCCTGACCAACCTCTCAGCGCGCACGGCCGCGCCCGCCATGGTGCCGGTGGCCTTGCTGGATGCGGCGAATGAGGAACGTCCGCCTACTCCGTCGGGCAATTTGGGATGGTCCGCGCCGGTTAGTAATGCTGGGGGCGGGAACGGAGTGGTGGCTTCCGGTGGAGGCGGCGGTGGTGGCGGGGGTAGCGCGGGCGGCGGAAGTGGAGTTCCGGGGTCGACGGGCGGCGTGGTTATCCTGAGCGATACAGCCCGTGTTCGTGGATCCGCCGCAGCATCGAACGCACCCGGAAATTCGTCCACAAATCCATCCGCTGGCATCGTTTATAGCCAAACGCCGGTCACGGTGCCGCCCGTTCCCATACTCCCTGGGAACGCGGCGAACACCATAGTCTATGTCTCAAATCTAACGCCGCCGCGCACCCCGGTTACCTGGTTTCAACCCCAGGTTCCGCCGGTGCAATCGAATCCCGGCACCACGAATCCTGCCCCGGTGGCGGACAAGACCGGATATCCCAATCCGGCTGCACCGCCCGAAATTGCTAACATTACCCCGCACGGACCCGGCGCTCCGCCGTCTACAGAGCGGGGCTCAAACGTGGAGGCGGTCAATCTGCCGGAACCTGCTTCCTGGGCGCTGCTGATTTCCGGAGCGATTTTTATCGCCTGGAAACGAATGAGGGTTCGTTCGGGAAAAATCTGAGCGGGCTGCTTTACAAAACTTTGTCAACCTGATCCCGGATGGTAACGTCCATATCGCA
>JBBQUE010000125.1:0-7464 GCA_038212805.1 Bryobacterales bacterium
GAATACCCAGCGTGGCCAGAATTTGGTCTCCGCGCAATCGCAACTGCGGCAGAGCACCAGCGATTTAACCCGTTTGCAAACCGCGTTCCAGTTCCTGAATCAGCCGGCGACGAAGCAGGTGCTGTTTGGCGCTGGTCAAACGCAGCCTCCCAAAGGCCGGGTGTTCGTAAACCCCCAGCGCGGCGTATTGCTGCTTGCGTCGAATCTGCCGGCCCCTCCATCCGGCAAAATCTACGAATTGTGGCTGATTCCGAAACTGGGAGCGCCCCTTCCGGCGGGTTTATTTCAATCCGACGGCCAAGGCAATGCGTTGTATCTGCGCAAAGATTCATTTGACATAGCGGCCATCAAAGCAGTGGCGGTGACACTCGAAAACGAAGCGGGCTCAACCGAGCCAACGGCGACTCCAGTGATCGTGGCTGGCATCTCCGAATAGTTTCAAATTCGTCCTGGGCGCTTGCCCAGGACACCGCAGTCGCGGTGATCAGCGGCGCTCACAGGGCGATTGGAACCCATTCACATTTCCGGTCCGCCTTTCCGTCACGATACAATACGGTCACTGATTCCGTTTCGAATGAGGTAGCCATGTTCGTACCCCTTACCCCGATCCGCTGTCTGCATCGGGCCATCGATCTTTTCGGTAAAAAGATCGGCATCGTTTCCGGAGACCGGCAGTTCACCTACGGGCAGTTTGGGGAACGTGCGCAGCGCCTGGCGTCCGCCCTGACCCGGAACGGGATCCAGCCCGGCGATCGCGTCGCCTATCTCAGTTTCAACACCCACCAATTGCTGGAAGGTTATTACGGAGTGGTGCAGGCGCATGCCATCGTGATGCCCCTCAACGTGCGTCTTTCCACGGTGGAACTCACCCATATCTTGAACCACTCCGGCGCGCGCATGCTGCTGTTTGAAAATGAATTCGCCCCGACGGTGGAAAAGCTGCGCCTACGCTGCCCGGAAATCCAGCGCTTCATTACGTTAGACGAAAAGGTGCCCATTGCGGATCTAACCCTGGCTGAACTCCTGGACCAGGGCCAACCCGAACGCGCCGACATCTTTCAGTACGACGAGAACTCCATCGCGGAACTGTTCTACACCAGCGGCAGCACGGGCACCCCCAAGGGCGTAACGCTCTCGCACCGGACGTTATACCTGCATGCCCTCACCATCGCCGGCATGTTCAAAGACGTCGAACAGCTGGTGGATCTGCACACCATCCCGCTCTTTCATGCCAATGGCTGGGGCCGTCCCCAAGCCTCCACCATGCTGGGCGTAAAGCAGGTGATGGTGCGGCGCTTCGAACCCACGTTTGTCCTGAAGATCATTGAGGAGCACCGCGCCACGGACATGTGCCTGGTCCCCACCATGGCCAATGCGATGCTAAACTCACCCGACCTCCACAAGTTCGATAATTCCAGCTTGCGCAACATCATGATGGGGGGCGCGGCGTCCTCACCCGAACTGATCGCACGCATGGAGAAGGCCTTCCACTGCGACGTCTTTGGCGGCTATGGGCTCACGGAAACGGCTCCGGTTCTGACCTCTGCGCGGGCGAAACCAGGGCTCGATTACGCATCGGATGAAGACCGCTGGCGGCGGCGCGCGATGGCTGGCTGGCCAGTGCCAGGCGTGGAAGTGCGCGTGGTAGATCCGGAAATGTGCGACGTGCCGCATGACATGCAAACCATCGGCGAAGTGGTGGCCATGGGCGATCACATCATGCAGGGCTATTTCAAGGAGCCCGAAGTCACCGCATCCGTGATGTCAGGCCCGTGGTTCCACACCGGCGACATGGCCATCTGGGACGAAGAGGGCTTCATCCACATCGTCGACCGCAAGAAGGAAATCATCATCAGCGGCGGCGAAAACATCTCGTCGCTGGAAGTGGAAAAAGCGATCTTCGCCCACCCGGATGTTTTCGAATGTGCCGTAGTGGCCGCGCCGCACGAAAAGTGGGGCGAAGTGCCCGTGGCCATCGTAGTTCCGAAGCCCGGCAGTGGCCTGACTGAGGAAGCGCTGATGGCTTTCCTGCAGGAGCGGCTGGGGAAATTCAAGTTGCCGCGCATCATTGAATTCACTGACGAACAGCTCCCGAAAACTGGCACCGGTAAGATCCGGAAGATGGTGCTGCGCGAGAAGTTCTGGGCTGGCAAGGAAAAGCGCGTCCAGGGTTAAAATCCAGGGTTAAAACCCCGTACCCAACGGCGCGGCGAGGAGCATCCAACGTGTTGATCTATACGGTTTCCATTCTTTTATTGCTGGCGCAGATCGGGTCGCCCGGTGGCCAGTATCCTGGTGGCCAAAACCCCGGCGGTCAGTACCCCGGCGGCGGTGGAGGCGGCATTCCAGGTATCCCCGGCATCCACTTCCCCGGCCGCAACAAGAAGACCACCACCACGGAAAAGAAGGACGCCCAGGCAATCACGGTTTTCTTCCGTGGATCCATACGCGAACTGGACGCGAAATCGCTGGAATTGATGGCCGAAGACAGCCGCATCCTTACCGTCCAAATCACCGAAAAAACCACGAAACCCAAGGACCTGGCTGTAGGCGATTCCGCCGAGGTGTCGGCCAGGGAAGACGGCAAAGGTGGCTTCATTGCCACCGAGATTCGCAAGCTGGAAAAGCCCGCCCAACCAGCGTCCCCCGCAGGCGCGCCCGCTGCCACCGCCACGCCGGAACCTGATGCCCCGCGCGAATCCTCCACGGCAGTGCTGAAGGGTCCCAAATACGACGCGGGCGACGACGGACCACCGGTCCTGAAACGCGGCAAGCCAGTAGCCCGGAAGTCGAGCGAACCGGTCGCGGAGGAACCCGCCAAAGTCGAAATAACCCGCCCAACCGTGACCGAGGAGCCGAAATCCCAAGTCACTTCAAAACCCCGGGTCGCGTTCATCGAAACCGCCCGGGCCGCGGCCGACGATTTCCTGACCGGGCTGCCCAACTACGTCTGCCAGGAACACACCACCCGCTATACCAGCGAAGGCAAAGTCTCCGACTGGCACGCCATTGACATCGTTTCGGTGGAACTGGTTTATGAAGACGGCAAGGAGAAATACCAAAATCTTGCAATCAACGGTAAGCCATCCAAAAAAGCACCGGAAGAATCGGGCGCGTGGTCCACGGGCGAATTTGGAACCGTGCTGCGAGATCTGTTTTCCCCTGCGACATCCGCTAAGTTCAAGTACATCAAGGACAGCACCGCGTCCAGCATAGCCGCCTCAGTCTACGAATTCTCAGTAGACCGCGCGCACTCGCATTGGAAAGTGACGATGGCCGCCCAGTCGATCTTCCCCTCCTACAAAGGTTCCATCTGGCTGGATAAGAAGACCGCCCGCGTTCTGCGGATTGAAATGCAGGCCACGAACATCCCGCCGGAGTTCCCCGAAGACGCTGTGGAATCCGCCGTGGATTACGGGTATATCAGCCTGGGAACCGAAAAATTCTTCCTGCCCACCAAGGCCGAAGTGCTGAGCTGCCACCGGGGGATGAACGTCTGCGACCGCAACGTGATCGAATTCCGGAATTATCACAAGTTCACGGGCCAATCCGACATCATCTTCGGTAAATGAAGCCATTGACTTACGTAAGTCGCTCATCCATACTGGAATTCCAATGCTGCCCGAAAGAGTTCGCACTTCGCTCGACATTCCGGTAGCGCTCCACCGCAAGCTCCACGAGGTCGCGGCACGGCGAGGATGCTCCGCCCGGCAACTCATCCTCCGGTCAATCGAGCGGTTGGTCGCCGAAGAATTGCCCCGTCCCACCAATCGCGTCCAGTTGCCCCTGGTTCCAGCCGCTGGCCGGCATATCCGGCCGGTAACCAATGACGAAGCGCTGTTTTCCTGATGTAAACGTCTGGTTCGCCCTGGCAGTGGCGGATCATCCGCACCATCGGGCCGCGTTGGCCTGGTGGGGCGAAGAGTCCTCGATTGCCGGGTTTTCGCGCATCACCCAACTCGGGCTGTTGCGTCTGCTGACCACCGCTTCGGCGATGGGCGGCTCCCCGCTGACGAACAAGGAAGCCTGGGCCGTCTACGACTCGTTTCTGGCTGATGATCGCGTGCGGGTCTTTACAGAATTGCCGGGCATTGAGGATCTCTTCCGCTCGTTTTCCAGCCTGCCTCTGGCCTCGCCCAAGGTGTGGGTAGATGCCTATCTGGTGGCTCACGCGGAAGCGAATCAAGCCACAATGGTGACATTTGATCAGGCGCTCGCCAGCCACGGCGCAGAGTGCAGGATCCTAACTTGAGCGGCACCTGGATCACTAGCGAGGCAAAAGCCGTTCCGCAAACTGTGCCCGCCGCACCGGCCCCGGCCGCAGCTTCGCCGCCGCTCCCAGGGGAGCCAGTGCGTGCGGCAATTTGTCCTCCCGCAGATCGCTCCAAAGCAACGGAAGATCGGGGTGGAACCAGTTGCGGTGGTCGGTCGCCATCCAGCCCCGTTCCACTGCTTTCCGGATAGCCTCTTCCTTGGTCAGGGGTTCCTGAAAAAACGAAGCCAAGGCCAACGCCGCCTCGCCGCGCGTGATCGGCGCATCGGGCGAAGCATGTAAATCTGAACCCAGCGGATACGCCCCCCGAATGGCCGCCCGATGAATCGCCGCGAATGACGGATGGCTCACAGGCAAATCGTCGAACCAAACCAGCGGCACACCCGCACCTGCCAAATCGTTCTGGACCAGCACGGCATCCGGCCAAGCTCCGCGCTCTATCGCCAGCGAGGCTATAGTTCCGGCGGCCTCCCCTACATTCCACTCGATGGGATGCAGCCGGAATGCTCCGTTGGTGAGATGCGTAATCCCGATATTCTTCCCCGCCGGCAGAAAGTTCACATCAGTCTTGGGCAACAGCGCCGCCATCGGAATCTGGAACGGCTTGGGCATCATCATCCGTCCCTTCTCGTTCGCGCCGCACGGGTGAATATCCACCATGTAAAACCCCGTCCCAATAGCATCCGCGTACCACTTGGCCCGCGGACCTGGCTTCGTTTCATCAACAATATCCTGTTCCGCCACCCGCTCCCGGGCCACCAGCCGCCGCGATTCCCGGATGTACGGGTACTTCGAAAACCCATCGGCCGTGCCCATGATGTCCGGCCGCAGCGCCAACTCCGGGTGTCCCAGGTCGTGCTGCAGCCAATACAGAAACGCCAGCGAGGTTCGTTTGGCGGATTGCAAAATGCGCACCAGATCCGCCGGAGAGCGGTCCAGAATCGATTCCGCCGCGTAATCCTGCCGCGGCCAGTTCATCAGCGCGATTTCCGTGGGCTGTACGCGCAGCCGCCGCCAGGAGAAAAACGGGCCGGGCGACATGTTGTTGGGAATGGGCGGGTCGTCCCCGAACATCTTGTATTCAAACAACCCGCGCCAGCCATTCTCCGCCGGATAATTAATGCGCAGCGTAAAATCCTGGCGCTTCTTGATCGCGTCGTAGTCCACTGGCTTCGTTATTTCATGTTTCCCATGCGTGCGCTCAATCGCAAATGGATAGGTCAGGCTCTGGACGCACTCCGGGTTCGCCGCCTCAGCCGCATGCGGTTCGCCGGTATCTGACCTTGCCTCCGAACCCACCACGTAGGGCAGCTTCGCCATGGGCAGCAGGTCACCCGTCTCGGTGGCATCCAGCACATACTTGAAGCGGAACCGGACTGCCTGCCGCCGCTCAAACTGCCATGCCAGCGCGGAGACAAACCGCCCGTTCCTGGATTCTAAATCGATCACCTGAGTTCTCAAGAACGGCCGGATTTTAGGATCGGCGATCATGCGGTTCAGGACTCCGACGCCGATCTTCGGCTCAAAACACAGCGCCGAGACGTAACACTGGCCCGGGTTCGACCCCCCGCCAGACGCCGCCCGGATCCCTTCGCGGAATTGATAATAGCGCCGGGTGCCGCCCGTGATCTCGATGAACTTGTTCTCATCCAGAGCCGATACCCCGCCCGCCGTGGCCTGGCCGCCAATCCAATCCGTTTCCTCCGTCAGGCACATCGAATGGCCATGCCGCGCCACCGCAAGTGCCGCTCCGATTCCGCCCATGCCCGCGCCCGCCACCAGCACGTCACACGAAATCTCGGGTACCCGGTCCGGCACCAACACCCGCACCAGAGCCACCGCCGGATCCCCCGCTACCGGAGTTCTCTGCACATCCGCGACAACATATTCTTTAGCCGCCGTCAGGCGCGCGGCCAAGAGTATGAGATACCCAACTCGGGCGTATATACCCATGTGCCCCCTTTGCGGCGCGAATCCAAACCCGCCAGCATAATGCCATTCGCCAGTAACGTGCGCTCCGGCGGCATCGGTTCGCGCCTGGTGACGATCAGGTCTTCGCAAGCCTTGACCAGAAAACCCCAATGGGCATGCGTGTACAGCCCAATATAGAAGCATGCGGAGCGGGGCGTGGGGTCGCCCTTCAGCCAACCCGCAAACAGGAAGTCGCGCGTCTTTGAGTTCAAGTTCAGCACGGCGGCTTGCACGCCATCGCGATAGCGGATCTGGAACGCTTCCGGCTTCTGACCCCGATCCTCCGGCGGCGGATTCACGCGCCGCGACAGTGCCGCATCGCACAATTTCGGGGAGATCTTCCAGACCGCGTCGCCTTCGATATAGCGTACCGCCTCCACACCAACTTCCCCGCCCCGCCGGGTCTCCGCCACCGATTGCAGCAGCTCGATCCCGTGGTAGGCATGCTCCTCCAGGTCGCTGCAACTGACCGCCAGCAGTTCATCAAACTGTGGACTTACCGGAAAATCAAGCGCGGGTCTGCGCCACGTCCAGGGCAGCGTTGAGCCGCAGAGGAACGGAATCCCCAACGCACGCGTACGGTCGAACATAGCGCGCGCGTCGGCCCAGTTGTACGCCAGATACTTGTCGCTGAACAGAGGAACCACGCGCCCGCTCTGCTCCATCGCGCGCGTGATTTCATCGAAGTAGCGCTTGCGGGGATACTGAAAATTGCCCAGTGGAGATCGCGGATAGTTGCCATGTTCGCCGATCACCGCGATTCCATCCACGCCTTCCACCGCCTCCGCGACGGATTTGCAAAGCCGGATGCCATACTCGGCCGCTTGGTCGCGAGCCATGTCGTTCGAAGGGAACTGATCCGCGTAAAACGTGACCGCCTGCAGCCGGGGAGCGTGCCAGGCTCCGTTGAGGCGGTAGCCATCCAGCAGGCGGCTCAAGAAAACGTCGGCATGTGAGTTGGGAAAATACGCGTTCATCACGCAGGCCACGCGCGGACGGGCGGGGGCCCCGAGCGCCAATCCGGCCCCGGCGAGAGATGCGATCCAGCTTCGTCGTGTCATTGGTAAGAACCTGACTAGATCTTGATTCTAACCCCCAGGCTGAGCTCGCCGCACCCGTGCTGATTTGCGTATCCCCTCATTTTCGCGTAGGTTATGAATATGACCGCGGAACAGAAATCATTGCTGGCCGAAGTGGTCTGGGTGGATCCGAAGCGGATG
>JBBQUE010000126.1:0-7429 GCA_038212805.1 Bryobacterales bacterium
CCAGAAGGCGTGATACTTGCGGTAGTAATCGAAGTATTCGTCGCCCGTTTCCAGCACCCGGAAGTAGGTCAGGTATTCGTCCGCGTTCCAGGTATCTTTCCCGAACAGCACGCGATCCTGATACTTGATCAGGAACTGGCGCGCAAATTTCGGCTGGCGGCCTAGGTCGTACAACACGGCCCCGATCTCGGTATACATGTTCGGTAACCGGTCCAGCAGCTTGCCCAACTCCGCCAGATCGCTGCCCAGCCACGCCAGGTGCGCGCTAATGAAATTCGTGTTCGGGTGCCGGGCGAACAGCGCATGCTGTTCATTCATCAGGGTCTCCCAACTGGGATATTTCTCCGGCGGGCGGGCGCGGCCGGGATGGGTTTTCAACTCCAGCCAGCGCTCGTTGTTCTTATCCATGGGTTGGAAGAACGACCGCGGCTCGGCGGTATGGATCAGCACCGGAATCTTCAGCCGTCCGCATGCTTCGAAAAGCAGGTCGAAACGCGGATCGTCCACATGCACCCGCTGGCCCTTGCTGTCTTTCAAATCCATGCCGAAGTTCTTGAAGATTTTCAGGCCTTGAGCGCCATGGTGGACGTCCTGTTCCAACTGCGCGGCGGCGCGTTGCGGGTAGCCGGCGTCGTCCAGGTCTTTGAAATCGATATTGGCGAACAGCACGAAGCGGTCTTTGTAGCGCCCCTTCATGTTGTCGACGCCCTTCTTTAACTTGTCGCCAAAGCCGCCGCTCAGGTTCACCATCACGCGCAGGTTGATGCGGTCCATGTCGCGCACCAGTTCGTCCAGCTTCTCCTTGGACATGGTGGAATTCTGATGGTTGTGGATGTCGATGAAGGGATACTTCGCACGCGCGATGGGGTGCTGCGGAACCACCAAAGTCGATTTCGGCGAGTACTCCTCGATCGACATTGTTGTTGTTCCCGGCGTTGTTTGTGCCAGCGCCGCGGGCATGGCCGCACACAGCAGGACTGCGAGTTTCTTAAGCATGAATTCTAACGGAGCTTGAATCCAATAGGGTAGCAATCTCAGCGCGAATCTGCTCGGTCAGCGCGGCGCGGTCGTGCGGCGTCAGGTGGGCGGTGGGAATGGGATCGCCCAAACGCACCCGCACCGTGCCACCGCGCAGATGAACTGAATGCATGGGCAGAATCTCCCGCGTGCCGCACAGCGCCACCGGCACCACGGTCACGCCGGATTTGATGGCCGTATAGGCCGCGCCATCGCGGAACACCTGCAATTGTCCAGTCTCCGACCTTCCGCCTTCCGGGAAGATCAGAACCGAGATGCGGGTTTCCTGCATGATCTTCGCGGCGTGTGACAGGGCGCGAATGCCCGCGCGTGGGTCGTCCAAGGGAACAGGGATGTGCCCGGCCTGCTTCAGGTGCGTCCCCATGAACGGAATGTCGAACAGCTCTTTCTTGGCCATGAAGCGGAATTCCACTGGGATGCTGGCCAGGATCACGGGCGTATCCATATAACTGAGATGATTCGGGGTAAAGATGTACTGGCCGGCGGGATCCAGCTTTTCGAGGCCCTCTACGTGGAGCCGGATGCCCCCGATCCGGCAGAGCGCTCTTCCCCAGGCCTTCGCTACCCGGATCTGCCGTCCGCCGGTGGCATCGAACAGCGAGACCAGGATGCTGATTGCGCCAAACATTACGGTGGACGCGACAATGAGTGGCGCGGAGATCAGGATGGAGCGCAAGTACGACAAAGACATTCGCCCTATTGTACGAGCAACGCCCGGGCCTCGCCCACCAGGAAGAGCGAGCCGGTGATGAAGACCACGGTTTCAGGTGGGGCCGTCCGGATCAGGGCCAGGGCTTCCGGCGCGCTATGGGTGAGGGTGGCGTCCGGCACACCGATGGCTTCGGGCGGCATGGCGCGGGAATTCGGCGGGACCGTGAGAATGATGCGGTCCGCCAGAGGGAACAGCAAGCGCGCCATCTCTTCAACGGGCTTGTCGCGCAGGGCTCCGAAGATCAGCCAGATTTCGCGATCCGCGTAGAATCGCGTGATGTATTCGGCCAGCGCGCGGGTGCCAGCGGGGTTGTGAGCGCCGTCGAGGATAATTTCGGGGGATTCGGAGACGCGCTCCAGACGTCCCGGCCAAACGGTTTGCGCGATGCCTTCGGGGCCAAAGCCCAGTTGTTTCAGCGTCAAGGCCGCCACGCGGGCGTTTTCCACCTGATGTTGGCCAGCCAAGGGGCACAGGATCTCCATGCCATCGACGCGGAAGCGGCTGCCGCGCGCGTTGATCTCCAGGCGGTCCACGGGGAACTGATCCGCTGCAATCACGCGGCCTTGAAAAAACGAAGCCACCACGTCCCAGGCGGCGGGCTGTTGGGGCGCAATCACGGCGGGCACGCCCGGTTTGAAAATCCCGGCTTTTTCAGCCGCGATCTTTTGCAGAGTATCGCCCAGGTATTGCTGGTGGTCCAGGTCAATGGGGGTAATCACGCAGAGCACCGGAGCCACCACATTAGTGGCGTCCAGGCGGCCGCCCATTCCCACCTCCAGCACCACATAATCCAGACCCGCATCGTGGAAGAGCAGAAACGCCATGGCCGTAATGCACTCAAAGTAGGTTGGGTGCATGTTGATCTCACCGGCGCTGAGCAACCGCTCCGAGGCTTTGTGAATGGCCTCGAAAGCCTGCGCGAATCGTTCTGGCGCCACCGGCTTTCCCAAAATCTGGATGCGCTCCGTGGGTTCGTTCAGATGCGGCGACGTGTAGAGCCCGGTGCGCTGTCCGGCCGCTCGTAGACCGGCTTCGATCATGGCGGAAGTGGAGCCCTTGCCATTCGTACCTGCAACGTGGATAAACCGGCCGGCGCGGTGGGGATCGCCCAGTTCCCGCAACAACCGCTGAATACGCTCCAGCCCCAGGCGCGCCGATTGCACCTCATTGCCCAGCGAGTAAAGGAAGCGCACGCACTCGGCGTAAGTCATGCGGTGGCCGCCTCCCTGTGGCGCGCAAAAATCACCCAACCCAAGCCACCCAAAACCAGGACGCCGCCCAGGACTTTCGCCTCAAATACTTGCCAGGAGACCACCTCCGGCGGCGGGATCAGCGACAGCGCCAAAGCGGCCAGGGATATGGCCATTCCGAAGCCAGCCGCCACCCGTTGGCCGTACTTCCAGCCAGCCGCAAAGATATAAAGGAACGGCACGAAGGTAGTAAAGATGGTCATATCCAGCAGGATCTGGTAAGCGGCGGCGATGGTTTCTCCGGCTTGGGTTGCGGCCAATAATAGGGTGGCGAACACGGCCTGCGAGAAGATAGATACGTGCGGGGTGGCCCATCGCGGATGCAGACGGCCGAACGCCGCGGGCAAGTGCCGGTCCAGCCCGATCACGAAAGGCAGCCGCGTATTTCCGGCGATCCAGGTGGCCAGCGAACCGGAGAGCCCGACCACGATCAACATCGCGAACAGAGGACTGAACGCCGGGATGCCCATGCGGAGGCTGGCGGCGTGCGCGGCCTGCACCAATCCTGTACTTGTGCTGACCTCGGCCGGCTTGACCATCACCAGAATGGATGACGTGCCGGCGATGTAGAACAGCGCGCATCCCACGGCGCTGATCCAAGCCGCACGTGGAATATTCCGCCGCGGGTTCACGATTTCGCCTCCTAAAATTGGTCCCATCTCCAACCCTACCAGGGCGAACGCGATTTGCGACCACATGTTCAGGCTGTCAAAGTTCGCGGCGGGAATCAGGTCAAAATGGGTGACGCTGCCATGTTGCCATGCGGTCCATGCGGACACGCCTACCAGAACCGCCGTGCATAAATAGGTGGACGCCCCGCCAATATTGCCCGCCCACTTTCCGATCCGCAGCCCAAAAAAATGCGCCAGGTAACCGCTCCACATCAGAATCAACGTCAAGGCCAACGTGTAGGTCCGGTTTTGCGCCAGTTGCTCCGGAGCATAATTCCAGATGTAAGCCGACATAGATACCGCCGCCAGCGCCAGCCCTGGAATGAAAAGAACATTGGCCAGGAAGTAAAACCACGCGCATAGGAATCCGTGCCACGGGCCGAAGGCGTTCCTGCTCCAGATGTACAGGCCGCCCTCTTCCGGGAACCGGCGCGCCAGGGAGACTACAACTAAACCCGACGGTACGAAGAATGCCCCGATGGCCAGGACCCAGAGGGTGATGGAGCCCGGTCCGGCATGGGCCGCCGACGCCAACCAGCGGACGCTGGCTACCGCCGCGATGTTCAGAAAAACCAGGTCGGCCAACCGCAGTTCCCGCTTCAGCGTTGGAACTGTTTCAGGCATATCTCATAAATCTAATTGTAGCCAGCTACGTCAATTGCTCTTAACCCCGTGGGCCGCCAGGACTTGTTCCTGAATCCGCACCTCCGGATGGTAAAATCTGGCATGAAGCGTCGCGGTTTGCTGGCCGGTTTGGCGGCCGCTGGCCTAGATCCCGGCCTAGATATGGAAGCTCAACCCATGGAAGCTCACCGGGCGCACCCGGCGGAATCGCTCTACATCCCGAAGGCCCACCTGGTGGACGACCGCAAACTGTTGCACGACTTCATGGACGAGTTTGCTTTCGTCGACCTGATTACCACGGAACGCACGCTACGGATCACGCATATTCCCTGCATGCTGGACCGCGCCGCCGGGAAATTCGGGACCATTTTCGGCCACGTGTCCCGCCAGAATATTCAGAACCAGTGCTTCGACGGCAAGCAAACCGGCGTGATCGTTTTTCGCGGACCGCATGCCTATATCTCACCTTCCTGGTACGCCAACCGGAAGGCGGTGCCCACCTGGAACTTCGCCGTCATCCACGCCAGCGGCAGGATGAAGGCGATTCCAGAGAAGAAAGCCATGCAGCATCTGCTGGCCACGCTCACCGGCAAATTCGAGGCGTATGAAAAATCGGACTACGATTTCGCCAAGCTGCCCGAGAGTTATGTGGACGCAATGATCGGCGGGATCGTGGGTTTCGAAATGGAGATCGATCTGCTGGAAGGCAAGTTTAAACTGGGACAGGAACGCAGCGAGGCGGACCGTCAGGGCATTCTCAAACACCTGGAATCGGCGCCGCCCAGCCGATCGGTGCACAACCTGACGGCCAGCTTTTACCAGCGCTTCCTCAAGTAAAGACTTTTTGGCGCTGAGCGGCGTCTTGAGAAATGGAGCCGAAATTTGATCTTTCGGGAGGTTGAGGACCGCGATCTGATTGCGAAAGCACGGCGCGGGAACGTGGACGCGCACAACGTCCTGGTATCCCGTTGGGAGAAACGTGTCTACAATTACCTGCTCCGGCTGGTTCGCAATCGGGAAGATGCCCTCGATCTCGCCCAAGACGTATTCTTGAAAGCCTTTCAAAACCTGAAGAAACTGGACGATCCAGACCGGTTTCCCGCCTGGCTGTATCGCATTGCGCATAACGAAGCCTATTCGCTGCTGCGGCGCCGCAAGCCGGAGACCGACCTGGAAGGGGTGGAGCCTCGAGTGGGCGGCTCCGCCAGCCGGATGTTCCCGGCGGAATTAACGCTGGCGGTGGATACGGCGCTGGGGCGCCTGTCGCCGGATCAGCGGGAGGCCGTGGTGCTGAAGATTTACGAAGGTTTCAAATTCGATGAAATGGCCGAGGTGCTGGGCTGTCCGGTCTCGACTGTGAAATCGCGCCTGTATACGGCGCTCGATTTGCTGAAGGAAACGCTGGCTCCAATCCGCATCAGGGGTGCTGAATGAACTGCTCATCTATCGATTTGAAAGCCTATTTCCTGGGGGAACTGGATCGTGGCGCAAAATCCGCGTGCGCTGACCATATCACCCGCTGCGACGATTGCCATGAGGAATTGGAGCGGCTGCGCCTGACGCAGACGGCCCTGATGACGCTGCCGGATGAAGAGATCCCGCAGCGAATCGCGTTCGTTTCGGATCGCGTGTTTGAGCCGCGGTGGTGGCAGGCCATCTGGCGCTCCGGCCCGGCCATGGGGTTTGCGTCGGCGGCGCTGCTTTCGTGCGCGATTCTGGTGCACGGGTTTACGCGCCCGGCTCCGGTGGTGGTGGCCAGCGCCCCGCTGACACAGGCGATACAGGTGGATCAGGCCAGGATCGAGCGGAAGATTGAGGAACAGGTCAATCTGCGCATGGCGGAACTGGGCAACCGGCAGGCTGCGGAGAGCGCGAAGCTGGTGGCGGCAGTAGAGAAGAAGTTTCAATTCCGGCAGCGGGCCGATTTGGTGAGCGCGCAGGAAACCATTCGCATGTATCAACAGCAGATGGGACGTTTGATGGTGGCGTATAACCCCTCATCTAACCTTTCAAACCAGGAGGGCGCGCGGTGAGGATCAAGAAGACGCTCCCTCACGGTCGCGGCTCGGTATTGAGCCCCGGCCGTACGGGAGTTCTCGCGGTGAGGTCGGTACTGAGCCGCGACCGTAAGGGAGCACAGAACTTGTCTGCGCCGAGATACGACGGCCAGGTGGCCGCGCAAGTTTTTGATTCCAGGCGCGACGACTTACGAGTGGGTTTCGTGAGGCTGGCTCTCATCCTGAGCCTGCTCTCCGCCACGGCCTTCGCCGCCACGCCCGGCAAGCCTCGCGTGAGCGCCGCTCTGGTGGCGGACATGGCGCAGAAGCTGGACATGCAGGTTTCGCGCATGATGCCGGACGATCCAGTGATGCCCGTCGGGCTTACCCAGGGCGCTTACATTCCGGGCTTCGGCGTGGTCTTCATGGGGTCAGTGAACCTGGCGCCCATGGCGGGCATCACGCCGTTTCATCAATCCATCTCCAAGGAAGAGATCGCGCGCGTCCACCATAAAAAAGTAGACCGCCTGCCGAAGCTCAAGGACCTGATGCTGGAAATGCTGGTGAACTTTGCCACCACCATGGATCCCGTTCCCCCCGAAGAGCGCATCACCATCGCGGTAACGCTGTTCTATTTCACGGGTGAAGACACGGGCGGATTGCCCTCGCAAGTGGTGATGCGCGCCACCCGCAAGACCCTGCTGGATGGACGCGGCAACAAAGTGCAACTGGCCTCAGCCGTACAGGTGGACGAATTCTAATGGCACTGCGCCTGGGCGAAATGCTCATTGAGCGGAAACTGATCACCCAGGAAGACCTGGACCGTGCATTGGAATTACAGAAAGACCGCGGCGAAAAGCTGGGCAAAACATTGGTGGACCTGGGCTTCGTCGCCATGCGCGACGTACTCTCCGCCCTCTCTGAACAGCTCCGCGTTCCGCTGATTACCATTGAAGGGCCGCCCGCCGCTTCTGCTGAAACCGAAACGCTCTCGCCCCGGTTCTTGCGCCAGTTCCGGATTCTGCCCGTGGGCCGTGAGGATCATACGCTGACCCTGGCCATGGCCGACCCGCTTGATTTCGAGACGCTGGCGGCCGTTCGCAACTGCACCAGATTGAAAGTGAACGCGGTCCTTGC
>JBBQUE010000127.1:0-7387 GCA_038212805.1 Bryobacterales bacterium
CGGAGCTGGCGGGCGGCTGCCGCAAATCCGCCCGAAGAATGGCAACGATTGTGGCTGCGATCAGAATTTCAAAAACTTCGGGCCGCGCGCTGGCCTGGCCTATCGCTTAGACAGTAAGACCGTGCTGCGCGCCGGCTTTGGAATCATCTTTGGCCAAGGCGATTCGCTGGGCCAACAGACCGCCCGCTGGATCAACCAATCGCCCGATTTCGTCGAGATCGGCTTCGCCACCATCGATCGCATTAATCCGCTGCTCACCTTGCAGGGCGGCTTCCCGGCCGTTACATTACCGGCCCGGCAGGTTCCCGGCCCGGCATCCGTGGGTATCAACGTACAGCAATCGAAGATGCCGGATCAGTACTCGCAGCAATGGTTCTTCGATCTGCAGCGGCGCATGCCCTTCGACAGTTTAATGACGGTTGGCTACCAGGGCAACGGAAGTCGCAAGTTGATAGCAGGTATCGATTACGATCTGCCGTATGGCCCGGCCGCCACGCCCGTAGCCACACGCCGTATCTTTCCCTTTTACACCGCGGTGCTTCGCCAGTTGCCCATCGGAAATTCTGAATACAGTGCGCTGGTCTGGAAAGTGGAGAAGCGCTTCAGCCGCGGCATCACATTCTTATCCAGCTTCACCTTGGCGCACGCGATCGATAACGTTTCCGAAGTTGGCAACAACACCGGGGGCAACGGCGCGGTGAACCCCTGGAACCTGTCGCTGAACCGGGCCAATTCATACAGCGACATCCGCCGTCAGTGGGCCATGAATGCTACCTACGAACTTCCCTGGGGGAAGGGAAAAGCGATGCTGAACCGCGGCGGTATTGTGGATGCCGTCTTCGGCGGATGGCAGTTAGCGGGCCTGGTAAGCATGCGTTCCGGGATCCCGTTCACCGTTGTCACTTCGGGTGGCATTACCAATGCCGGCGGCGCGGACCGCCCTAACCGTATCGGCAATGGCAACCTGCCCACAGGCCAGCGCACCATCGACCGCTGGTTTAACCTGAGCGCGTTCCGAGTGCAGCCCCAGTATACTTACGGAAATTCCGGCCGGAATATCCTGCTGGGTCCGGGTCTCAAGAACCTGGATCTGGCGCTTTCGAAGAACTTCGCCATCACGGAAACCAAGCGTCTGCAATTCCGCGCGGAGAGCTTTAATTTTACGAATACTCCGGCGTTCGGACAACCGGGGGCGACGCTGAACGGATTCGGGGCGGGCGCCATTACCAGCGCGGGCGATCCCCGCCGGATTCAGTTCGGCCTGAAGTTTATCTTGTAGCGCGGTTTGCCGGGACTGCTTGCTGACGCGCGCGTGGCTCAGAATAGGCTTCCGAGCCGGGGTGCCCTCTGGGCCCGTGCATTAGCTTGACAATCAGCGGCCAGTTGGGACCTGAATGCGGTGCGAACGGTTTTGGATATTATTTTCGGCGCTCCCTTCTACAACGGGACGCTCCTGGGATCCACGTCTAAAGGCAGGGGTTTCCAGTCAAACCAAAGTGGCTGAATTTTAGATCGGCGGCGACAGGCCGACTTCGCGGGACTAATGCGGTAACGAGTTGAGGCGTGGCGAGGACTGGAGGTCAAGAGCGTACGTGAAGTCCGGCATCTTCCGGCGTCCTGTAGGCCGGGTCGAAGGGACGGAGTTCTCGTCTTGAATACGATCAGACTGTTGTCTGTACCCTCATAACCGTATCTGATCCAGACGGTATCTGTGTCGCTCGTAAAAAAGGCGCCCTTTGTCGGTGACCCGCCGAACCGTCGGAAAATCGGATACGCGTTCAAGCAGCCCAGCCTGCTCACACGCATTCGTCTGGTCGGTGTGCAGCTTATCGCCTACTGATACCCGGACAACATCAACCAGGAACCTGCGTACGTCTTGGTTGCTAATAGGCTCTTCGGATTCAACGTGCAACTTCAGGACAAGAATGATGACTGTCGGGGGATCATTATCCTCAATGCCCCTGAAGTACCGATTGCGTGTGGGGTTTTTCGCGGGGTCGAACGCCATGACACCTCAGGGGTACCAAGAAGGTCGGATCGCCGGGGGCCGACGCTTCGAACACAGAATTGGCGGTAGACGTGGGCCACTTGTAAATGCCTTACCGCCCCGGAACGGTCACAGACCGACAAACGGGTTGCTGTGCCGGTTTGACCCGCTCCAGAACTGATCCACTCGCGCGTAAGAATGCGTGACGGTTAAATCCACGCTGTTAGCCACAAGGAGCCACACCGAAAAGCAGGGATGCTCGCTTCGACTAGGATTACGAACAACAAACGCCGGTGGGGCCGTTGACTTTGGTCATCCGGACGTGTAGTCGGCAAGTCGGATATCAGCCCCATCAGGGAACCCAAGCGACGTTCTGGGAACTCGGAGCAGAGCCATTGATTTTATTGCCTATGCTGGGCCCATGAGGGAGTGTCTGTAAAGGTGATTTCGTGACCGGCGCTTAGCGGACGGTAACATACCAGGGGCTGGTCCAAGCTACTTCCGGATCGCCTGATGGGTTCTCCGGGTCGCGCTGGAACACCCGCAGATAGTAGTAGCGCTTCCCCGGCGCGGAATCCATGTCGCGAAAGTTGAGCACCGCTGTCCGGGAGTCCGGTTTCATTGTATAGATGTACTTGCCATCGCGGACCACATCAACCCGCAGAATGGTATCGGGCGCGGCGATGCTGGCCTGAATCAGCGGTGCGCGTCCGGGCATGTCGAACTCCTCGCCAGGCAGGTGATTTTCGGCGGTGGTCTTGATGATGATCTCGTCGCTGGCCGCGTAGGTGTGCCGCTGGTACATACCTTCAAACAGCCCCGCGCGATCTTCCGTGGGCGCCCATACCGCCGCCCAACTGTTATGCGTGGAGCCGTGATCGCTGAACGAAACGAAGCCATAGATGTTGCCCTTGGCTAGCGCGTCCTGCGCGAAGTGCCCTTCCTGATTCACCTGCGACGGGCCACGCTTCTCGCCCACCGGAAGATTGAAAGCCTCATAGCTGGACCGTGCGCCTTGATAAATCTCCAGCAGGCAATCGAAGCGCGCATTCTGCCAATTGAAATCCGCCAGCGGTTGCGAGGCTTCCCCAAAAGTGTGTGGAACAATGATCACCCGCTGGCCGGGCTGGGTCAGCGCGTTCTCCGTCATCCATTTCCACAAGTTCGGCGGCAGGTTGTCTTCCTGCACGCGTTCCCGGTCCACGGCACGCAAAGGTCCGCCCCGCTTCAGGTAAAGTATGTTGCGGTGCCCGGATGGCCGCTGCAGGCTGTGTTCGTAGCTATAGATGCCGGTGAACACGGGCGCATGGGACATCAGGTCCACCAGCTTTTGCGTGAACCACCATTGGTAATCGCGCAGGCCGTCGGGCCAGCGTCCACCAGTTACCTCGTTATGATCCGAGAGGCCCAGCCAGTCCAGCTGCGCCGCGTCCATGGCATAACGGTAGGTGTCCAAGCCTGAGCCATCCACGCCGCTGTGTCCCCGGATATCGGTATGCCGGTGCGCGTCGCCCATCAGCAAGTGCAGCGTCTGCCCGTTCACCACCATGGTCTCGCGATGCCGCATGGGCCCGTGGTTCTGCGGCGGCGGCAACGTCAGGTCCGCGAAAGTCCCTCCGGCCGGACCTTCCAACACGGGCAACTTCGAAAGATAGGAGTTGTAATGCAGGGCGTGGACCGGGTCCGTGCTTTGCACCGTGGGTCCGCGCCCATCGCTCGAATAAGCAGTCAGCATCTCGCCGGCGGGAGTCAGGGTCATGGCCGCGCGCTGGGAGTTATGCCCGCCGCTATCTGAGAGACGTAGCGGCATGGACCATTTTCCGCCGCTCAGGCGCGTGGCGTAAAAGTGATAAATCTCGTACGGCTTCGGGTAAGTCCAGTGGCGGAACACCATCCAGAGTCCGCCCTTGCTATCGAAGTTGAGTTGCGGCAATTCGGCGTAGCGCTGCATGCGTCCGGTCAAAATCGGGTTCAGATCGGCGGAGGGGGTCTGCACCCGTCCGTTCGCATAGACGCGCATGCCCAGCCGCCGGGAATAATGCAGGCCCTGGCTGCCGGGTGCGGCGCTGGATCGCGAAAAGTCCTTGCCCCAGTTGAGGCCCGCCTCATCCCATGCCACCCAGACGCGGCCATCGCCGTCCACCGCCACGGTGGAGTGGAACTGCGCGTCGGGCTCAGTAGTGATCGGGATCACGCCGCCCAGCTTTTCACCATCGAAAGAGCGCAGATAGATATCGTAGTTCCCGGCGGCATACCCGTCCCAGGCAATCCACGCGGTGCCCTTTCGATCTAACGCGATGGAAGGTTCCCAGTCATCGGCCTTGCTGGCGGATACCAACGTCTCCGCGCCCCACTTGCCCTTGGCATACCGGCGTGCGTAGATCTCGCCATTGCCATCGCGGAAAGATTGCCACACCAGCGTTACGTTGCCAGACGGATCGGAAACCGCGCGGACGTTGAAATCACTGAACGGCGCGGTGGTCAGCCGCTGCGGTTTCGACACCTTGCCGGCCGCCGTAATCGTGGCGGCAAACAGGTCGTAATTGCCATCGGACTGGCCCGCCCAAACCGCCATCGCCCCTCCCGGCATCGCAACAATGGCGGGCGAGTAATGATCCCAGTTGCCGTCCGGAATGGGCATCTCCGGCCCCCACTGGCCCTTGCCGTCCCGGTGCCGGAACAGAACCCGGTCGGCGTCCTTGTCGTTCCATTCAATCCACAGCGCGTAGACGGAACCGTCCGCGGCCGCTGCGATCGCGGGCCAATCGCCCTGCTTTCCCGGGTTACTGAACCGCTCCCCGGGAATGGTCCCGGCGATCTGCGCTTCCGGCAGATCCAGCCCCGTGGGACCTTCCGGATTCTGTTGCCGAGCGCTGCGGTTCTGCGCGCCGAGGGAGAGCGCTAAAACGAAGCCAATCAAGCTGAGCCGTTTCATGGTTAACGTGTCACCTTCAAATTTGCGAAATGCCCTACCGCCCAAACGCTTATTAACAAGGCCACCGGACCCCGGCCCGCTCCGTGCTTCAAATCGTTCACGATCAGCATCGGTTGCAAGGCGGCTTTCTCCACATATAATCCGGACGCGCGGTGTACTGAACCGCTTGGTTCCGCTGCTCTGCCGTTATGCGGACGCAGATAGAAGACCTCATATCGCTTTGATTTTACATCCTTGGGATCCACGCGGAACACGATCCCGGTGAAGCCCCGGCCTGATTCAGGCGTACCCGGGATGCGGTCGCCAGCCAGCTCGGCTTCAATGGTTCCATTCTCGCAATCCGTCCCGGTCAGCATCGCGATTCGTCCTTCGTCTGAGTTGGCGTCTTCAGCCGCAATGTCCGTTAAACGTACGGCCGCGCGGCCTTTATAACTGACCGCCTCCACTTTTACATTGACCTTCCGCATGGGCGTGGATGCATCGAGAGGAATGGGTTGCGTACCCGCGGCGAAGGCCCAGGCGGTGAACGTAAGTACGATGAGCGGTTTCATGCAGTCTCCCTATTTTGCGCCAAAACGAATCCAGATGGGGGAGCCTCGCGTGGCCGCTCAGATTTCGGGTTTACAGCAAAACTCGCTTTCAGCCTTGGGAGGATAGTGAAAACCGATATCCCACCCACGGCTCAGTCAGCAGATACCGCGGCTTTGAAGGATCGATTTCAATCTTCTTGCGCAACTGGTTCATGAAGACCCGCAGGTACTCCACCTGATCCCCATAATCCGGACCCCAGACCGCCTGTAACAGCTTGATGTGGGAAATCGCCACATTCGGATTCGCCACCAGGTAATTCAACAGGTCGAATTCTTTCGGGGTGAACCGGACTTCCTTGCCGCCCTTGCGGACCCGCCGGGCGGCTAAATCGATCTCCACTCCGTCCAGATGGATCACCTCGCCTTCGCTGCCTTGGGTCACGGGCATCCTCCGCAGCGCTGCCCGGATGCGGGCTAGCAATTCCGGCATTCCAAACGGTTTGATGATGTAATCGTCGGCCCCGGCATCGAGCGCCGTTACCTTGTCGTTCTCCGAACTCCGCACCGTCAACATGATGATGGCGACATCGGAACCGGCGCGGATCTCGCGGCAGGCTGCCAGCCCGCCGATCCCTGGCATGTTCATATCCAGCAGCACCAGATCGAACCGGTGGTCCCGGATGGCAAGCACTGCATCCTCACCGTTCCTGGCCTCGAACATCTCATAGCCTTGCGACGACAAAGTAGCGCGCAGAACCCGCCGGATCTGCGGTTCGTCATCCACCACCAGAATACGTCCCGAAGTCATGTTTTGGCCTCTATCGGCGCGGCTGCGGCCACTGGTAGAGAGAAGCAGAATACCGCGCCGCCAAAATCCGTGGGTTGCACATACAGATCGCCTCCGTGGATGCGCGCGATCTCTCTGGCAATGTACAAACCCAATCCACTTCCCGGAATCCGGTCGCGCACGCTGGGGTCCCGGTAGAACTTCTGGAAAATGCGTTCGCGATCGGATTCCGGAATCCCTGGACCACTATCGGCGATCCGGATCAGAACCCGTTCGCCCTCCGAAGCCACCTCACATGTGACTGGTGTACCCGGGGTAGAGTACTTCAGCGCGTTATCCAGAATCTGCCGTATGGCCAATGTCATCAAGTCGGCGTCCACCAGAACCGCCGCAGCCGGATACGGCTCAATCCGAAGCCTATCCGCGCCCCTGCCTTCGAAGGTTGCCCGGGCCGCCTTCAACAGATCGAACGGCTGTACCGCCAGGCGCTCCACCTTTACTTTGCCAGCGTCAATTTCGGCCATTTTTCCCGCTTCGGTCACAAGCTGGGTGAGATGGTCCGCTTCCTCCTCAATGATCTCGGTCAGCTCCAACTGATCCGGCCGCATCGGCAAATTCGTTGCGCGCATTCCGGTGACGGCAGCTTTGATCGCGGTCAGTGGCGTCTTAAATTCATGCGCGATGGCGTCTAACAAGGTTGACTTAAACTCTTCGCTTTTCCTGGCAATCTCGGCGCGGTTCGCGGCTTCTTCCATGCGGACGCGCTCTAAAGCAATCGCCACCAGGTTCAGGATCGATTGCACCGCGCCGTCCGACAACCGGACGTTCGTGGCGGCCAGCGCGCCGATGGGCCTGCCGCCCAGAGCGATGGGCCAGATATCCAGATCAAGAGCCTCGTCCCGCTGATGAGCGCCCTGAAGGATCACGTCCTGAAGTCGCGCTTCCACGCCCTGAAGATCCTGAAGGCCACCTTGAAAGCGCAGGCTGGTTTTGCCGTCGACAATCATAACCGCCGGTAAGTCGAAGATCTGGGCGATGCTCTGAGCGGTCTGCGTTCCTACAGGCCGCGAAGCTTCTGTCAAAAGAATTGAGCGGCTCAAGGCGTACAACTGCTCCGTCTCCTGCTGGCGCCGCTTCGCTTCGGTAGC
>JBBQUE010000128.1:0-7381 GCA_038212805.1 Bryobacterales bacterium
CGTAAGCTCAATTTTCGGATCATGGCAACTCTGGCAGCCCTCTGGGCCGGGCCGGAACTCGTCCGCGCGCAAGCTGTGGGTATGGAGTGGCGGCATATAGGTAATACCGCCATCGAATCTGGACTGGCTTCGGTATCCACCGGGCCCGTGGACCGGGTTTGGTTTACCGCGGACGGATCTAAACTGATCGCCCTCACGCCTTCCGGCCGGGCCTTTGAGACAGAAGATTTTGAGCAATGGAAGGTGCTCCCCCAGAGCCCCGTTCCTCCGCCTGATTCCAAGGCACCAGCCAGCAGCATCCTGGGCTTCGCCGCGAAACTGCGGACCGCCGCTGGAGGAGCCAAGCTTTATGCAATTGCTCAGGCTGCGTATCGATCCGATGACGGAGGCGGCACGTGGGCGAATCTTACCTTCTACCGGGGCGCTTCTATCTTAGGATCTAACCTGCGTGACCTGGCTGCTTCGCCACGAGATCCCGATGAAGTCGTCGTTGCCGGAGATACCGGAGTCTGGCGGTCGCTCGACGGGGGCCTTTCGTGGACCGGCATGAACCAGTTCCTGCCAAACTTAGCCGTGCGCCGCATCTTATCGCTGCCCAATGGAATGAACGGATTACGAGCCATGCTCGCGGGTTCTACAGAGCATGAGGTGGTTGAGTGGGCTCCCGGCGAGAAATCCGCGTGGCGCATCGTCGAGGATCCGGCCAGGGCTGAGGAGAAGACCTTGAAGCTTTTCCTGTCCAGCCGACTGGGAGCCGCCATTACTGCGGTAGCGGCACGCGGCAACGCGGTTTACGCGGGAAGCGGGGAGGGCCAACTGTGGGCTTCCTTGGATGGGGGCGCCACTTTTAGCACCCCAACAGAGCGCGTCCCAGGTCCGGTGGAGTCTATCTTCATTAATCCTGACGACTCGCGGATTGCGCTGGCGGCTCTTGCGGCGCGCGCCGCGACCGCGCCCGCAACCAAGGCTCCGCGGGTACTCCGGACCATGAACGGAGGTATCTTCTGGGACGACATGACGGCCAACCTGCCTGAGGCACCGGTACATGGCGTTACTGCCGACTTTCCCAGCGGGGCCGTATATGCCGCCACTGACGCTGGCATATTCATGACACTCACCGACCTGGGCAGCGCCGGCCGGGCCACCGCGTGGATTCCCGTGACGGGACCCCGGCCCGGAGTCCCGGGTACCGCGCCTGCCATGGATGTGAAACTGGACTCCGGCGGCAACCAACTGTTCGCGGCCGTTGATGGCTACGGTGTGTTCGCCGCCATTGCCCCGCACCGCCTCAGGAATGTCCGGGTAGTGAATGCAGCCGATTTTAGTTCCAGGGCAGCTTCGCCGGGCGGGCTGTTAAGCGTGATCGGCGCCAAAGTACAGTCCGCCCAGTCCGCCAGTCTCAACGTTCCCGTGCTGGCGTCCACGGAATCAACCTCGCAGATTCAGGTTCCGTTCGATGTGAAAGGCAACCTGCTGTCGCTCTCGCTGGATTCGGCTACCGGGCGGGTGAACGTAGGTTTGGCGTTGCAAAGCGCTTCTCCTGCCATCTTCGTGGACCCCGACGGCGCGCCTCTGATACTCGATGGGGAGTCGGGCATTTTGCTCGATAGTGGGAAGCCCGCCCGCGCAAAATCACGGGTCCAGATTCTGGCTACTGGTTTGGGGCGGGTAAAACCGGATTGGCCTGCCGGGTTGGCAGCCCCGTTGACCGACCCGCCTCAAGTCAATGCCCCGGTACATGTCTACCTTGACGGGATTCCGCTCGAAGTAACCCGCGCCATCCTCGCTCCCGGTTACATAGGCTTCTACCTCGTTGAAGCCGTGATCCCCGCTATCGTCAATCAGGGCCCTGGGGAACTCTACATGGAAGCTGAAGGACAACTCAGTAACCGCGTCCGTATCTACTTGACCCTGTAGACGTTTTGGGAGTACTACTCCTGGAACAAGTCTGCGTATTTCTGTTTCGAACTTATCAGTAGTCGAGTACCATAGAGAAATAGAAATGGTTCCGCTCTACTGGCGGCGGTTGTTTCGTGCCGTTCGCGTTATGCTTGGTCTGAGTTTTGTCGCGGCGGAGCTATCAGCGTTCGAATACGTCATTTCAGGCATCGGACTCGTTTTTATTGCGTATTCCCTGT
Organism: Bryobacterales bacterium; assembly: GCA_038212805.1. Lineage (GTDB taxonomy): Bacteria > Acidobacteriota > Terriglobia > Bryobacterales > Bryobacteraceae > JANXQZ01. Next base: position 2,139 of record JBBQUE010000128.1, read on the forward strand.
TCGCCACGGTGGCATTATTGTGGCACAACTTCGAGGAGCGCGGCCATGGTACGTTGGCGCTCTCGATTGACGCCGCCGTCCTGCTTGCCTCGCTGGTATGGACTCCGCTCCACTTTTGCTGGGTGAGCATCTTCCTGTGCCTGTTCGTGATGGTTTCAGCGGCGATTGACCACCCGTGGTGGATGCCTGCCGTGATAGCCTCATTCGGCATTGTGGCGATCAACTTTGCAAGCCCGCTGGATTATTCCATCCTGCTGGCCGCCTTGACACTGACCGGAATTCTGGGATCCGTGGTCGCAGCCGAGCGCGAGATGCGTTTGATGGAGCACAACCGGCAATCCACGGAACGCCTCAAACAAGCCCGGTTTGCCGATCAGCAACGGATTGCGGCCGATTTTCACGATGGCCCGATGCAGAGCTTCATCAGCCTACAACTACGTCTGGAAATCATCCGCAAGCTGTTGCTGAAGGACCGCGGGGAAGCCGAGCAGGAATTGCTGCGACTACAGGAGTTAGCCAACTCACAAGTTCAGGAATTGCGCTCCTTCATCCGGGACATGCGCCCCGTGATGGCCGACGCCAACCTGAATGCGTCCTTCCGCAAGACCATCGACGATTTTCAGCGGGATAGCGGAATTCCCGTATCCTTCGTGACTGTCGACTTCGCCGAGCCGCCGGAACCGGAAGTGGCTGTCGAGTTGATGCAAATTGTGCGGGAAGCGCTAGCGAATATCCGAAGACACTCCGGAGCCACCCGCGTCGCGATCGGCATGAACAAAATGGATAGCGCCATCGAACTTTCCGTTGAAGATAACGGGAACGGCTTTCCTTTTGTCGGAAAGTACACGCTGGACGAACTGGAACGCCTGCGTCTGGGTCCCGCGACCATCAAGAGGCGGGTGCGCGCGCTAGGCGGTGAACTGGTCTTGGAATCGAAACCCGGACTGGGTTCCGGGCTGCGCGTCCGTCTACCCGCATGAAGCGCGCCGCTCTGATCGCCCTATTGCTATCCGGATGCGGCCGGTACCGCGACTTTACTTTGCCGCAGCCCGGAGGACAACCGGTTCCGGTCTCGATCCAATGGACCCCTCGCTCTGAACCGGTGCTATCCCGAGGGACAGCCGGGGAGTGGGATTCGGGCGACGTCCTAAACCCGTCAGTCGTTAAGACTTCCGCCGGGTATCTGAACCTCTACTCAGGTTTTGACGGCAAGGTCTGGCGCACCGGCCTGGCCGTATCCGGAGATGGTCTGGCTTGGCGCAAACTGGGCGTGGTGCTGGCTCCCGCCAAAGACGAGTATATTGCCGCCAACGGATCGCTGGTGATTTTTCGCAACGAACCGATTTACTACTATCAGTCCTCGCGTTCGCCCCGCATCCTCCTCGCCCGCCAGACGCAGAACAAATGGGAAAACGAAGCCGCCCCAATTCTGCTGCCCGGCCCACACGGTAGCTGGGATGAGCTAGGCGTGGCCGATCCGTATGTTATCGCATCCGGCAGTAATCTTTACATGTATTACCTGGGCATGGATCGCGCCCGCCGTCAGCGGTTGGGTGTCGCCGTATCCCAAGATGCCGTAACGTGGTACAAACTGCGTGCGAACCCCATCCTGGAAATCGGCGACTACGGATCCTTCGACGAAAACGGCCTGGGCGAGCCCGCCGTCTGGAACATGCACGGCTGGTACTGGATGCTGTACACCGGTCGCGCGCGCGGTGAGCAGCGCAGATTAGGCCTGGCGCGCTCCCCGGACGGCGTTCATTGGACCAAACTGGCCGATGTTTTTGCCGGAGACCAGCCCTGGAACTCTCAGGTACTCTGCGATCCAACGGTTCTTGTCGAGGGCGACCGAGACCGCGTCCGGGTGTGGTTTGGAGGCGGCGACCTCCCCCGCCCTGACGAGAACATCCACGGTCAAGTCGGCTACGGCGAACTCTTCCTCCGCCCAATCCGCTAGCGCTGTATAATCTCCAGTGAAGGAACCCTCCCCGTGGAAGACCAATCGCACCACACCCGACGCAGTTTCCTGACGGCCGGCAACGCCGTAGCCACCTTTTCAATCCTGAGCCCGCAGATAGTCCGAGGCTATCAAGCCAACTCCAAGGTTTCCGTAGGCTTGATCGGCACTGGAAATCGCGGTTCGTACGACGCCGGCATCGCCAATGCGGACCCGCGCGCGCAAGTTACCGCACTGTGCGATCTCTTTGACGATCGCATCGAGCGCGCCACCGCCTCCATCAAGGCAGTGAAACCAACCGTCTATAAGGATTTCGAGAAACTGCTGGCGTCGCCCTCCATCGACGCCGTGTTCATCGCCACGCCGCCTTTCGAGCATCCACGCATGTTTGAAGCGGCGGTTCAGGCGAAGAAGCATATCTATTGCGAGAAACCTGCGGGGATAGACCTAGAGGGAGTACAACGGGTAATCGCCGCCGGCAAGCGGGCGGATCCGAAAAAGAATATTGCCTTTGGTTTTCAACAGCGCTATGGCCCGGTATACCTGGAGGCCTATCGCCGCCTCAAGGAAGGCCTGCTTGGGGATCTCACGAACGCCCGCGCATTCTGGATCGATAAGGATCCGTTCACGCGAGTGCCGTATCCCGATCCCAAAGTTGATAAGTTGCGTAACTGGTTTGCTTACAAAGAGTTGTCGGGTGACATTATCGTGGAGCAGGACTGCCACAACCTGGACGTGCTGCACTGGTTCCTGAACGCTCGCCCCCTCAGCGTCGTGGGGAAGGGAGGCACCAAAGTCCGGACCTCCATGGACATTCTGGACAACCTCACTCTGTCCTACGAATTTCCCAATCATCTCAACGTGAATTTCGAAGCCAACCAGATCTCACCCGCCGGGTTCAAACGGGTAGGCGAGGAGTTTACCGGGACCAAGGGCGTACTGGAAACCTCGCGTCTAAGAATGATCCATCATCGCGGACCCAAGGACGTGGAAACCGTGGAATCGAAACGGGATATCACCAACGATGCGGTTGAGGCATTTCTCACCCGGGTGATCAGCGGTGATGTTGAGAACGTTTCGGAACGCTCCGCCATCAGCACCTTGTTCGCAATCCTGGGACGCACGGCCATTTATCAGAAACGCGAAGTGACTTGGAAGGGTGAATTCGGCAACGTCGGGGCCTAGGTCAACGCTTAACCCCGGCGAACCAGCGCCGGCATCACGGCGAAAGCGGCTAGGGAGATCAGGTATGCTGTTCCCGAAACCCGATCTCTGGAGGCTAGGTATTGCGGAAGGGTAAAGCCTCTGAGCCAGTAGGTGAGTGTCAACTCAGCGCCCAGCACCAGAGCCAGCGCCAGAAGACCGGTTCCGAGCCGGGTTCCCAAGCCGGGCTGCAAGGCGAATCTCCGGGTAACCCAGAGAGCCGCCGCCCAACTCGCCACCAGCATCAGCGGCATCTCGGCCAGTTCAGCCGCCCGCACACCGATGCGAGGTACGATCCACAGGGTCCGCACAATGCCCAGAACGAACCCCGTCCCAAAGACCAGCAGAAAGTACACTGCGGCGGCGCTGGCAATCCTTCTCAAACTTTCACGGCCGGTTCCGCCTCTTCGCCTTCCAGACGCAGTTCCTGCAGCAGTTTATCTCCTCCAGTGATCAGCCGGGCTCCGCGGTTGAACGTGATGTAGAGGAAGCCCCATTGAATCAGGACCGATACCCGGTTGGAGAATTCCACCAGATAAAGCAAGTGGATAAACAGCCAAGCCATCCACGCGATGAAACCGGAAAGCCGGAGCGGGCCGGCTTGGGCAACCGCCGCCGCGCGCCCGATCACCGCCATCACGCCTTTATCGAAATAATGGAATGGCGTCGTCGTCCGGCCTTGCAGCCGCTTTTCAATCAACTTGCCGACGTATGCGCCCTGTTGCATGGCCACTTGGGCCACCCCCGGCAATTTCTGGCCACGCTTCTCCTGGTGCGCCAGGTCGCCGATGACGAAAATCTCGGGACGTTCGGCCAGCGAGCAATCCGGCTGGGCCATTACACTGCCGTTGCGATCCAGCGTAGCTCCAGCCCGCCTCGCCAGCACTTCACCGAAGGGAGAAGCGCGGACCCCGGCGGCCCAGATAACCGTCCTTGAATCAAGGTGCTCCGTGCCCTGGGTGGTTTGGTACATAACACCCTGCGCTGAAATTCCTGTCACCTTGACGTTGTTGATGAACCGGACTCCAAGGCGAATCAACATGCGCTCGGCGGAGCCTGAAAGCTCTGGCACAAAAGTCTGGAGCACGCGGGGCGCGGAGTCCAGCAACAGAATGCGCGCTTCTTCGGGACGGATGGACCGGAAGTCGTGCCGCAAAGTATCGTGGGCGATTTCGCCCAGAGCGCCCGCCAGTTCCACGCCGGTCGGGCCCGCGCCCACCACCACGAACGTCAGCCATTGGCGGCGCTTTTCAGCGTCGGGCTCCCGCTCCGCGGCTTCAAAGGCGTACAGGATCTTATGGCGTATCCTGGTGGCCTCTTCCACCGTCTTTAGCCCCGGCGCATACTCCTCCCAATGATCGTTGCCAAAGTAGAAATTGCGGGCACCAGTAGCGACGATTAGCGTGTCGTAGGGCACTTCACCCACATCGAGGATCAGCTTACGGTTCACTGCATCCAGATCCACCGCCTCCCCTAGCAGCACCCGCGCATTCTTCTGGCGGCTCAGCACCGAACGCAGCGGAGAAGCAATTTCACCTGGCGAGAGTGCCCCGGTGGCTACCTGATACAGCAGGGGCTGGAACAGGTGGAAGTTACGCCGGTAGATCAGCGTTATGTCTACGGGCGCCTTCCGGAGCGATTGCGCTGCGTACAAGCCACCAAACCCGCCCCCGAGAATCACTACACGATGGCGAGAGCTCATTGAATTTTTACTCCTTGAAATCAGTATCGTTTGTTTGCGACCAGCCAAAGCATCAGCCCGGACCGGGCACTCCAGGCTGCGGTCCGAAGCCAGTTTGTTCGCACCAGCCGCTGATGGGCCATCGGGAGGAACCCGGATTCCAGCTTGGCATGCATGGGAATCTGTAGAAAATAGGTAGAAAGCCAGATCAGCCCCACCAGGAAAAAGCCCACCCAAAGCGCGGGGCTGGTTGGCCGCTCAACCACAAGCAGGAAAGCCGTGAAAGCCTCCACCAACATCGGCAAAGCCACCACATAGGCTGTACGATTCGCATGAATCGCGAACGCGTCGTCCCGATAGTATGCAAACAGCGGGTAGTGGACGAGTTGAACGAACCAGATG
>JBBQUE010000129.1:0-7369 GCA_038212805.1 Bryobacterales bacterium
CAACCGTGAGCGCGTTCAATTCTTTGGCGAGCGAAGCCACCACGGGAGCCGCGCCGGTTCCGGTGCCGCCACCTAATCCGGCGGCCACGAAAACCATGTCCGCGCCTTCCAGGATTTCAATGATGCGCTCAGTATCTTCAAGCGCGGACTGACGCCCGATAGCGGGATCGGACCCCGCGCCCAATCCGTTCGTGACCTTGGTCCCGATGGCCAGCTTGTTGGGGACGGGACAAGCGTTGAGCGCCTGTACGTCCGTGTTGATGACATGGAACTCCACGCCGAGTACACCCTCGTTCATCATGCGAACGACAGCGTTTGAACCGCCTCCGCCCACACCGATCACTTTGATCTTGGTGCCGAGCAGCAGTTCTTCCTGGATTGCGAATTTAAGAGCGTTCAATGCGGTTCTCCTTCTGCGCGAAAATCATACCTGCGAGTCCGGGAGCTTTGGGTTTCCACTCCCGTTTGGTCTTCATTTTGAGGCGGGCCGAGTACATGGCGAGCCCGGCAACGGTGGTCCAGGCCGGGGTGTCGAGCGCTTCCGGCCAATGTTGAATTCCGCTGGCCAGGCCATTGCGGGCGGGGCAATTGAGCACTCGCTCCGCCATGTCGCACATGCCGTTGAGGCGGGCTCCACCACCGGTGAGCACCATGCCTTCGAACAAACCTTCGATGCCGATGCTGCGCAGTTCGTGCCGCACCATCAGGAACAGCTCTTCGGCGCGCGCTTCCAGCACGTCGTTCAGCATGCGGCGGGGGGCTTCGCGCAGGCGGCGGCCATCGTGGGACGGCACTTCGATCAGGCTGTTATCGGAGGTCAATCCCAGAATGGCGCAACCGTATTGAATCTTGATGCGTTCGGCGTCTTCAAAAGAGACGATCAGGCCGAGCGAAACATCGCGGGTGAAGTGTTCGGAGCAGATGGGCAGGCTGACGGCGTGGACGATGGCGTCGCCTTCGTAGACCACCAGATCGGACGTGTGCAGGCCGATATCGAGCAGGGCCACGCCGCGTTGCCGATCCTCCGGCAGGATGCAGGCGTAGGCGGCGGCCACGGGTTCGAAGACGGTTTCTTCCACGGCGAAGTGGGCATGGTGGACGGCCAGGATGAGGTCGTTATGTTCGCGGGCCGACATGGTGAGCATGTAGACGTTGGCCTGCAGGCGGGAGGTGGTAACGCCCCGGGGGTTGCGGTAGTGGCGGCCATCGATGGTGAAATTCTGCGGGAATACGTGCAGCAAGGTGCGGTCTGGCGGCATGCGGACCTGGCTGGCATCGTCGGCGGCTTTGGTGACTTCGGATTCGGTGATGCACCGGGGGCCCCCTTCGGAGGTGTAGAACCCGGTGTGATGGCCGCCCTGCATGCTGCTGGTAGCGACGCCGGCCACCAGCGAATCGACGGCAACCTGGGCCTGCAATTCGGCTTCCTGAACGGCGCGCTGGATGCAGCTGGAGACCATCATGGGGTCGGCGATGGAGCCCTTCTGCCAGCCGGTGGATTCCACTTCACCGAAGCCCAGGAAGCGGAGACGGCCATGTTCTTCCACGCAGATGACGCAGCGGATGTAGGCGCTGCCGGCGTCCAGGCCGACGGCGTATTTGGGCTTCGCGCTTGTTTTCGTGGCGGGGGTGGCGCTAGATTTGGCCCTAGTTGGCATGTTTGCCTCCCAGCACGTAGATATGTTTATCCACGCGCATGTCGACCATTGATGTGTTGCTGGTGCGCTTGCGAATATCCTCGAAGCGATCGAGAAAGGTCTGAAAGCGAATGCGGTAGTCGCGGTCACCCAACATCAGCCGGACAGCCCGGTCGTTCATCTTCACCATGATCTTCAGGTTGTCCAGGTCGGCCACGTCCACTTCCGACACCTGCTGTTTCAGCGCGCCCAAGTCGTCCATCAGGCGCTGCATGCGGTGGACCTTTTCACTGCGGAGGCGGAGTTCGTCGCGCGACGAAACGCCGGTGAGAACCGGTAAATCGAAGCCAGATTTGAGGGGCGGATCCAGGATGTAGCCTTCGTCGTCAATCAGGGACCAGCGCGACATGCCTTCGGCGGGAACCTGCAGGAACGCGGCGGGCTGGCGCTCCGTGATGCGGATGGTTATCTGGTTGGGCCAGCCGCGGGTTACGCCGGCGGTCTTCACCCATTGAACCCGGGTGACGGCCTTCCAGCGATCCACGAGCGGCACTAGGAAGACGCTGAGGCCCACATCGGGGCGGAAGATGCGCAGGATGGCGTCGCGGGATGCGTACTGGATGCCTTCCACGTGCAGGTTGGGGCTTTCGCCGGCGTAATCGGCAGGCAACGCGAGGACGAAGCGGGGGTCGGAAATCAGGAAGCGTTCCAGTTGGTGGACGCCGAAGATGAAGCTCATGGCCAGCAGGCAGAGCAGGCCGATGGAGACGGCGTAGCGCCACCAGTGAATGGACGGGCGCTGCTTGGCGCGGCCGTTGGTTTTAGCCACGGATTTAGCCGCCATGGGGCGTTCCTTCCTTCAGCTTCGCCAGAATGCGATCGCCCGCCTGCCAGACGTTGCCGGCTCCTAAAGTGATGACCATGTCGCCTTCGACGGCGAGGGCGCTGACGGCTTCGACCGCCCGTTCCATGGTCTCGGCGTATTCGACCGAGCGGTGGCCGAATTCACGCATGCGCGCCGCCAGGGCTTCCGATGTTACCCCTTCAATGGGCTTCTCCGATGCGGCATAGATGTCGAGCAGGAAGACGGCGTCGGCCTGGTTGAAGCTCTTCGCGAAGTCGTCCATCAGGGCTTCGGTGCGGGTGTAGCGGTGCGGCTGGAAGATGGCCAGAATGCGGGGATAATGGCACAGACGCGCGGCTGCCAGGGTGGCCCGAACTTCGGTGGGGTGATGGCCGTAATCGTCGATCACGGTGACGCCCTGCTCCTGGCCGCGGATCTGGAAGCGGCGGTCCACGCCTGAATAGCTGGCGATTCCGGCGCGGATTTTTTCCAGCGGGACTTCCAATTCCAGGGCGACGCCGATGGCCGCGGTGGCGTTGAGCACGTTATGGACGCCCGGCACGCGCAGGTGAAAAGTCCCGAGTTCGGTGTCGCGGAGACGCAGTTGGAAGTGGCTCTCCAGATGGCCGCACTGTATGTCGATCACGACCAGGTCAGCCTGCGGGCTGAGGCCATAGGAGAGGGTGCGGCGATTGATCTGGGGGAAGATCTGCTGGATGTTTTCGTCGTCCAGGCAGATGATGGCCGCGCCGTAGAACGGCACTTTGTTGATGAACTGGAGGAACGCGGCGCGGATGTCCTCAATGGTGGGGTAATGATCCAGATGCTCGCGATCGATGTTGGTGATTACGGCCAGGATGGGGCTGAGCTTCAGGAAAGAGCCGTCGCTTTCGTCCGATTCCACCACCAGGAAATCGCTGCGGCCCACGCGCGCGTTGCTGCCTCCCATGGCGCCGACTTTGCCGCCTACCACCACGGTGGGATCCAGGCCAGCTTCGCTGAGGATAGAGGCGGTCATGGAAGTAGTGGTGGTCTTGCCGTGACTGCCGGCGATGGCCACGCCGTACTTCAGCCGCATGAGTTCCGCCAGCAACTCGCCGCGCGGGATAACGGGGATGTTCAGGCGGCGCGCTTCGGCCACCTCCGGATTGCGGCCATCGACAGCGGAGGTGACAACCACGGCCTTCGCGCCTTCCACGTTGCGGGCATCGTGGCCTTCCTGGATGTGCGCGCCCAAGCCCGTCAGGCGATCGGTGGTGGGGCTGAGCCGGACGTCCGACCCGCTGATCTCATAGCCCAGGTTGAGCAGTACCTCGGCAATGCCGGACATGCCGATTCCGCCGATGCCAATGAAATGCAGATGCTGGGGCTTAAAAAACATTGTTTGTTATATTGTTCCGGGTTTAGTGATTCAAGTCAATGATGTTGTCATCATCCTTGCGAGTCTTTGGTCCATAGATTACGAGTAAGATGGCACCGAGCCATCCGGTGAACGTGAAAAATGCGCCGAGATAGACAGACGCGGGGCGGTATTTCATGACGACTTCGTGCTGGCCGGCCGGCACCACGACGCCGCGCATGGCCATGTTGACTTCGTGAATGCCAGTTGATTTCCCGTCGACAGTGGCCTTCCATCCGGGGAAGTAGCTATCGGACACAATCAGCATTCCTTCGCAAGCCATTTTGGCGGTCAGGATGATTTTCTCGGCGGCGTAGTTCTTAATGGTTACAGTGTCGGCTCCGTCGCAACGGGCCAACGGGACGGTTTTCTCGAGCGTGAAGGCTTTGGTGCGAAGTTCGTCCAGATGGTCGCTGATAATGGCCCGGCCGTCCGCGGGGGTGGCGATATGGAAGACATCGTGGGAGGTCCAGGCGCGCGGGAATGCGCTGGGGTTTTCCCACACCTTGAGACCGCTGGCGGCGGTGAAGACATCTTTCGAATCGGCCAGCGGAGGCTTCTCAGACAGCGTGTATTTCACGCCGAAGAGCAGGCGGGTCTGCCAGGTATGGAATTCGGTACTGAACACATTCGTGGTGACACTGGCAAGGAGAGCCTGGAAGATATCGAAGTTGTGATAACTTCCCCAGTTGGCGGCCAGGGTTTCGGTGTTGGTCTCCACGCGGAACTTACCGGGCTGCTGATGAAGGAATTCGGCGATGTCATTGTCGTTGGTGATTTTCGCCATGAAAGAACCGTTTTCCTTGTCGCTGATGTGGGCGAAAGTGTAGCCGGAATCGTTGCCGAGTTCGAGCAGCATCAGCATCACCAGCAGCGCCAGCGCGGCGTGCTGCGTCAGGTTGGCGCTGCGCCAGGCTTGTAGCAGCGCGGCCAGCAGGATGGCGATCAGGGCGGTGAGGGCCACGCGGTCGTCCATGCCCCAGGCCTTGTTGATGAACGTGGCGTTCAGCATCAACGCGTAGGTGACGACGCCGAAGCCCAGGATGCCGGCGATGGCGCGGCGGGTCCACAGCGATTCGCGGGAGGCGGCTATGTGATCCGCTCCGAAGGCCGCCAGCACCGCGATGCCAAAGCCCCAGATAATGACTGCCATGGAGGGTACGCGGGCTTTTTCCACCAGGGGCACCACGGCGTAAATGAAGCCCTGGAAGACGCTGTTTGCGCCCAGGGAATAGACCAGCGCGCCGATGGCGAGGGCGGCGAACAGCTTCACCATTTGGTTCTTCCAGCACAGAATGAGCGCGAAGAGGGCGAGAGAGAAGGCTACGACTCCGACGAATGGGTCGGCATGGCGGTTCATTCCGGGGATCAGGATGGCGAAGAGCGAGGAGGGCGGCATGGAATAATCGCGGTGCACGTAATAGGGAACCACTTCGTTCCAGGTGAGTTCATGATCCGCGCCGGCCCAGCGCTTGGCGAGTTGGCCGTATTCCTGGGCGGGCAGAATCTGCAGCGCTCCCACCAGGAACAGAAAGACCAGGCTGACGGCGGCGAGTTTGGCGATGTTCCAATCAATGCGGCCTTCGCGAAGGATGTGATAAAGCCAGACTCCGCTCATGGTCAGCGTGATGTAGATAGGGACCTGGTGATGGCCAGACAGCCATGCGGTGCCCAGGAAGGTTCCACAGAGAGCGGCGCTGACAAGGGGGCGATGTCCACGCAAGGCGCGCAGTTGGAAGAGCAAGACCAGCGGCGCCCACACCGCGCCGTTGATCATCTGGGGCCAGTCCGTGGTGCCCACGTAGGCGGCCAGGCTGAAGATCAGGCCGGCGATCAGGGAGGCGGCACGCGAACGGCGGAGGTCACGGCACAGCATGTAACAGAACAGGGCCGCCATGTAGTGGATGATGATGAAGTACCACTGGAGCGCAGCCCGCGGGATGTGGCCGCTTACGCGCGGGACCAGGAACAGAAGCCAGTTCAGGGGGTACGCGGTTCCCGGCTGTGCCTGGCCGAGCATGGGCTGGCCGAGCCAGGTGTGGGGATCCCAGAGGGGGATTTCGCTGTGGTGCAACTGCCGGGATTCTTCTTCCAGCCAGGGCAGGACTTGCTGGGCAAGGTCCGGCCCCCAGATCCAGTTGTACTGTTTGGTGAGCGTCAGCTTCCAATAGAAGCCGGCCAGGATCAGCAGCAGCAGGATCGGGAAGAAATACTTGGAATTTATCAGGCGGCTAGTTGCCATGGCTTAGTTGTTCCAGTATCTCAGCGGCACGTTGAGCGGCCCGCGGATGGGCGAAGGTGCGGGCATTTTGGCCCATGGCGATCAGCAGATCGGGCGCGGCGTGCAGGCGGGCTACTTCGCTAAAGAGCCGGGGGCCGGTCATGTCGCGGTCCAGAATCAGCGTGGCGGCTGAGGCGCGGGCCAGGGCTTCGGCGTTCTTGAGTTGATGCTGATCGGCGGCGAAGGGGAAGGGAACCAGGATGGCGGGTTTCCCGGCGGCGGCCAGTTCGGCGACGGCCCCAGCTCCGGAGCGGCAGATTACCAGATGGGCTTCGGCGAAGGCCGCGGGCATGTCCTCAATGAACGGGACGATGCTGCCTTGGAGGCCGGTGGCGGCGAAGGCGGAGGCGATGGATTCGTGCGCGTTGGTGCCGGTCTGGTGGATCAGGTATACGGGGAACGGGGCGTTACGGAAGAGGGGCCAACTGGCGCGGGCGGCTTCGTTGAGGGTGCGGGATCCGCGGCTGCCTCCGGTGATCAGGATGGTGAGCGGGTTCGCGGGTGAAGGCTTTGGGGGGAGTTCAAAAAACTCGTGGCGGACGGGCAGGCCGGTGATTTCGGTTTTACCGCGGGGGAAGAAGCGTTCGGCTTCGGGGAAGCTGAGCAGGGCGCGGGATACCCAGCGGCCGATGCGGCGGTTGGTCATGCCGGGCATGGCATTGGGCTCCATCACCACGATGGGGAGGCTGCGCCGGATTCCTGCCAGCACCACGGGACCGGCCACGAACCCGCCCATGCTGAAGATGGCGGAGGGGCGGTAGCGGCTGAACAAATTCAGGGCTTTGCCGAAGCCGATGGGGAGTTGCGCTAAAGTGCGGATGGTTTGGAGCGGGCCTACGCGCTTCAGGCCGCCGATTTCGATCAGTTCCAGGGGGAAGCCGGAAGCGGGAACCAGGCGGGCTTCGAAGCCGGTGGGGGTTCCGACGAAGATGGGGCGATGCCCCCGGGATGCCAGTTCGCGCGCCACGGCGATGGCGGGAATAACGTGCCCGCCGGTGCCGCCCCCGGCCATGATGATGGTGCGCGATTCGGGCATTCGTCTAGCTAGCGCCTTTCGAAGCGGCTGACTGGGCCGTTAGCCCAACAGGCCGAAAGGCCTGTTCCACATAGCAGTACCCGATCGCTGGCGTTCTAACCATTAGGCGCTTTGCTCGCTGACGCTGAGCAGGATTCCCAGGCAGGTGAGCGTGCTGAGCAGGCTGCTGCCG
>JBBQUE010000130.1:0-7303 GCA_038212805.1 Bryobacterales bacterium
CCCGTGTTCAAGAGCGGATACGCGACGAGCAATAAGACTCCTGTCGACCTGTTGATGTTAACCGTTTACACAGACTTTTCACGAACTGAGACACTGACGACTGCAGTTTCACTCTCCGAGCCGATAGGCACCCGAATCCTGCCATATCCCGGTGCCGGGTACGTGTACTCTCTACTGTTCTTCATCCCGAGATCCCTGGTGCCATGGAAAGGAGAAGCGACCACGAACTGGTTCACCGGACAGGTCTCGGGATCCGTGCCCACAGAGATGGATTGGGGATTCGGAATCGGGGCCGCCGAGGAGCTATTGCTTAACTTCGGTATCGCGTTCGTCGGACCGGGATTTTTCGTGTATGGGGTCTCGATGGGTCTCATCGATCGATTTTCAAGGGGCACGCTCTCGCTTGTGGTGCCGACTCGCCTCGCCGCACTTTTTATTTGTGGCTATAACTTGCCGTCGCTGCTACTCATGTATGGGACTATGGCGCTCTTCGTCTTTTTGCGGGACAGGGTCTTTTCAATTCCTCGAGACTGGGACGAAGAGTCACAAACGTCGGAAGCCGATCTGTCCTATGCTTGGCTGGAATAGAGCGATTCCAGGCGACGAATCGACTGCAGACCGCCAAACGCAGATGTTTCTACCTGCGCCAAAGCTGAACTCTTAGAAACGCTTGGCCGCACAAGGAGCACGGCGGTCAACTTAGCCCAATTTGTTGGTGTATCCGTGATCGGAAGCCGGTTGATCAGCGGTTCAACCACGTCGGCTTCCCTCGTTATCGTTGTCGAAACCACGCACGGAAGACCAGCCGCCTGTGCTTCAACCAACACCAGCGGTAGACCCTCGTATAGCGATGGAAAAAGAAAAACATCCATCGCTTGTAGCAAGGTTGGTACTTTGTTCGACGCCCCAGTAAACGTTGCCCGGTCTCCGATGCCTAGCTCACGAAAAGACGCCTCAATACCGGGCCGCAAAGGACCCTCGCCCACCAGGAGAAACCATGCACGCTCCTCCAACTTGAGGAGTTCAGCGGCAATGCTCGCGAAGAATTCATGATTCTTGGATCGCTCAAATCGACCGACATACCCTATCACACAAGCGCCTTTCGGGATCCCTAGCGCCTCGCGAATTGCGACGCCATCACGACTTCCATGAAAACGGGAGCAATCTATCGCGCACCTCAACACTTCAAACGAGCAATCCTTTGCGCACCTGATCAAGGCGTTCCCAGCAGCCTTACTAACCGCGAGCCTTAACGTAGCGTGTCTCTGAATCCATCTGCGTGAAACACTGCTATACAATCGCCGACCCAAACCAGCATGCTTGTCCAGCATGGAGCTATCAGAGTGGCTATGCACCACCCGCACCGGCACCCCGGCCCAATCCGCAACCTTGAGTACCAGCCCGCTGAAGTCATGCACGTGGCTATGCACCACATCGTATGGACCATACTCCCGCAGCACCCGCCGCAATGCGGGCGCGTAAACCCACGGCCGCCGGGGTTGCAGGCACCGGATCACCCTGGCTCCCAGGCTCACGGCCTCCGCTTCATAGTCGTACGTCTGCTCCGCGTGAACCAGGAAATCCATCTGGAAGCGGTCCCGGTCGATGTTCCGCAGCACGTGCATCAGCCAGGTCTCCACGCCGGCGCGGTTCAGGCCGCTCGTTACCTGCAGGATCTTTACCCGCCTCACGCCTGCGTCACCCTCCGGCCCAGGCCCCGCACCGCGTAAACAATCAGCCCCGCGCTCAGCACCAGTTGCACCACCGAGCCCGCCAGCAGAGCCCACGCCGCCCCCATGCCGCCGCGCCCGGGCACCAGCCACGCGCTCATCGCCAGAACGGTAAGCGCCACGCACGCCAGCAGCGGCAATTGCGGCCGGAAGCGCCGGGCCGCGGTGGCCCCGAATCCCAGGAACGATGCCACGAAACCGATCCCGCCGGAGACCATCAGCACCACCAGCATCCCCTTGTTCCCCGCGTACTGGCTGCGGTACACCAAGCTGATGACATGGTCGCCGGCCACTACCGCGATCGCGATCATGGCCGCGCCCAGCGCTGCGCCGATGGCCGCCGCGCGCCCCAGCAGACGAACGAAAGCCTGGCTGTCGCGGGCCGCGTAATACTGCGCCAAGCGCGACGTCAGGGTTTGCCCCAGTGCGCCGATCACCGCCGTGCCGGCCACCGGAATGTAGGCCAGCGCCGCGTAGATGCCCAGTTCGCGCTCGCCTTGGAAGCGTTCCAGGAAGTAGCGCGGAATGTTGGGGCTTAGCGCCAGCAGCAGCATCACCACACCCAGCGGCAGGCTCAGCCGGGTGAGCTTGCGGAACTTTCCCCACTCCCAGCCGTGCCACGGGCTGCCGGCGCGCATCCGGAGCGCCATGGGCAGATCGAACGCCAGCAGTACGCCTCCCCAAGCCACCGCCATGGCCGCCACGGCCCACACCACGCTCCCGGTGCGCGCGATGCCCAGCGCGAACGCGGGCAGGGACAGCAGACCTTTAGCCGTCATGGAAATCGCGATGGTCCGCATATGTTCGTGCCGCTGCATCAGGCCGTAGATCACGTCGCTGATGGCATCGAGGGCCCGCGCCACGCCCGTGATCAGAATCACCCATGCGGTCTGGGTGCCATGCCCGGTCCAGGCTAGCGCGGCGATCACGGCCAAGGCCAGTAGCGTGGTCAGCACGCGGAGGCCAAAGTAATTCCCGAAGCTGTACTC
This sequence comes from Bryobacterales bacterium, assembly GCA_038212805.1. Lineage (GTDB taxonomy): Bacteria > Acidobacteriota > Terriglobia > Bryobacterales > Bryobacteraceae > JANXQZ01. Next base: position 2,720 of record JBBQUE010000130.1, read on the forward strand.
CCCGCGCGCATCCGTCGCCTGCACCGCGCGCAATTGCAGATTCGCGAACATCATCACGGGGCCGCTCATGGCCAGGCCGATGGCGAACTGCCCCACCATCTCAGGCGAGCCCAGCTTCGCCAGCGCCACCAGCATGCCCCACTGGCACCCCATGTAAATGGTATTCCCGGCCAGCGTCCAGGCAAAGTTCACCCGCAGCGATGGGGGCAGCTTGGGGCTGGTCGTGGATGTCGTGGTTGCAATCAAGAGCCATACCCATTCTGACATCCACGCGTTTCGTGAAACCAGCCCGGCGTGGTTCCGGGAAAAACAACTTTACATCTGCCCGAGCTTCACCATGAACTTGATTGAGCCATCGGGCAAAAACGCAAAGAGCGCCCGTTCGACGGATACATTGCCCGATTGCATCATGGCTCCCGGTTCACCCATGTCAAACGTATTCACGTAAACCACGTAGCTGCCAGCGCCGTCGGAAGAGACGACGGGCTGCGAGAGCATGTCCACATCAATCGATACCTGGTTCACAATGCGGGCAGAATCGGGCGTTGTGGCAATGATGATCAGCCTGGATTTCTGCGCGGAGTCCCCACGCGTGGCCGGCCCCCACATCCCCTTGCCGAAGTCGAACATCATGCCGGGCTCGGAGTCCGTCAGAAAAATCGTGCCGTCAGGCGCCAGAACAAGCTGTGAAAGCAGATAGCCGCTCAAAGGGAGTTTCCAACGATCGGATCCATTCGCCGGATCAATGGCGACAAGCTCCAAGCTGCTTGCCATCTGCGTCATTCCCATCATTTGCCTCGGGCCGCGTCGAAGCGTGTATATCGTGCCGTCCGCGGCTACTACGGGGCCGGAAGCTCCCATGCCCGCCATGGCCTGCCCCATCATCCCGAAGCCCGTCAAGCCCCCACCCATCTGCGCGAAAAGACCCAACGGGATAAGGGTCAATAATGCAACTTTCAAAGGATTGAACATGTTACGTTAGCTCCTGACCGGGTCTGTGCAGCTGGGTCGCCATTCATCGCTCATCCTCAGGTTCGATTAAGATCTGTATATGACACGCCGTGATCTGTTAGCCGTTTCGTCCGTCGCGTTGGCCGCGCCCGCTATTCTCCGGGCGAAACCCGACGCGAAGCTGCCCATTGCCGTTTCCACCCTTGGCTGCCCAAAATGGGATTGGAACACCATCGTCAAGAACACCTCGCAGTGGGGTTTCGCCGCCCTGGAATTACGCGGCATTCAGAATCAGATGGACTTGCCCAAGTGCGCCGAGTTTAGCGGCACCCGGCTGCAGGGTACCAAGCAAGATCTTTCCGCCGTGGGTCTCAAGATTTCCGACCTGGGCGCGTCGGCCCAGATGCATGAGGCCGATCCGGCCAAGCGCGCCAGGCACATGGACGAAGCCCGGCGCTTCATCGATCTCGCCCATCAACTGGAAGCCCCTTACGTGCGCGTGTTTCCGAATCAGTTCATCGCGGGCGAGGATAAACGGGTAACGTTCGACCGGATCAGCAGCGGGCTCCACGAACTGGGAGAATACGCGGCCGGCGCGGGTGTGACGGTCATCGTTGAGTCCCATGGCGAGTTTCGCCGGGCGGACGATCTGATTGCGATTCTGGACGGCGCGAAGTCGAAGCATGTAGCCTTTCTCTGGGACGCGCATCACACGTGCGTGGAGGGTGAGAAGCCGGCCGATACTTTCGAGCGCCTGGGCAAGTACACGCGGCACACGCATTTAAAGGATTCGCTGCCGGTGGCGGGAAAGAGCAAGGAAGATCGCCATTATGTACTCACGGGGACGGGTGAAATTCCAGTGAAGGAGACCGTGCGGGTGCTGGCCGCGCATGGGTACAAAGGCTACTACTGCTTTGAGTGGGAGAAGCGCTGGCATCCCGAAATCGATGAGCCGGAGATTGCCTTCCCGCATTATGCGAAAACCATTCGGGAATACCTGGAAGACGCGAAGGCGTGACGCCCATGCCCGTATCAAATACCAGACTCTGGATGGGCCGCGTGATGAGCGCCATACCGGTTCTTATTCTGCTGGCCAGCGCCACCATGAAGCTGGCCAAAGTTGCCGGGCTCAGCGAGGGGTTCACCCACTCGGGATGGCCGCTGGAACTCGCCACGGGCCTGGGCGTTCTTGAGGTGACCTGTACCGTTCTGTACCTTATCCCCGCCACCTCCGTGCTGGGCGCGATTCTTTTGACTGGATACCTGGGCGGCGCTACGGCCACGAACGTCCGCGTGGGCGACCCGTACTTCATGCAGCCCCTGCTGGGCGCGCTGGTCTGGGGCGGGCTGTATCTGCGCGATGTCCGCCTGCATGCTCTGATGCCTATTACGAAGCGCTAAGACGCCCGGGGCGCGTCTTGACTTCCGCTGCAGCCTGCCATGCCCAAGGCGCAGGTCCGCGTCCGAAAGAGTCCCCGGTTTCGCGCGGGACCCCGCATTGCAGCTGTTGTTCGTGCTTCCCAGGGGTGGGAACGTAGTGTGGTCGAACCTGACGGTGAGCCGTGGTGAGTGAGCCCGAATCCGTGACCTCCAAAACGCTTGGGTGTATACTCAAGCGAAATTCGCTTTCCGGATGAATGCTTCGGTTCACTAAGGCCGAACCCTCCGGGGTTGGAGGTTGTATGCGACACCATGTTGTGCTTGTTCTGTCCCTGACACTGTTTGCCGGAGCCGCGTTTCCTCAATCCAAAACGGCCGCGTCCCTGACTGGCACCATCACCGATCCCAGCGACTCCGTAATCCCTGGCGCGCGGGTCACCGCCACCAATACCGGCACCGGCGCGGCGCTGGAGACCACTTCCGATGAGCGCGGCGAGTACCACCTTCCCCTGCTGCCCCCGGGCACCTATAACTTGAAAGTGGAGAAGCCGGGCTTCGGCACCTCCAGCGCTAAGGGGGTTGCATTCACGGTAGGGCAGGCCGCCTTGCTGGACTTCAAACTCACCATCGGCGCAAGCACGCAGGTGGTGGAAGTACAGGCGGATACGCCGTTGATTGAGGCGGAGCGGACCCAGCAGTCGAATACCATTTCAGAAAGGTCGGTCCGCAATCTCCCCATCAACCGGCGCGACTATCTGAGCTTCGCCCTGCTTGCGCCCGGCGTCACGGATTCCAACGGTCTGGCGGATTCCAACAGCTTCCGCGTGAAGCAGACGCCCGATAGCGGCCTCTCATTCTATGGATCGAACGGGCGCGGCAACAACGTCAGCGTGGACGGCGGCGAATCGAACGATGCCGGCGGAGGCGTGCGGCCCACGGTGAGCCAGGAAGCTGTTCAGGAGTTTCAGGTGAACCGCACCAACTACTCCGCCGAGAACGGCCAGGCGCGCGGGGGCGTCATCAACATCATTACCAAAGGCGGTGGAAACGCGGTCCGGGGTTCGGCCTTCGGCTTCTTCCGGCACAACAGCCTGGACGCCACCAACCCCTTCTCCTATGTCCTCAACGCCGATAATCAGGTGACCCGCGTGAAACCGGATTCCAGCCGGCAACAGTTTGGCGCAACCATCGGCGGGCCCATCGTCAAGGACAAGACGTTTTACTTCGCCGCCTATGAGCAACTGCGGCGCCGCGAGAACAATGCCGTGGTGGTATTAACGAACCCTTCCATCTTCAAGCCCACCGCGGCCCAGGAAGCTATCCTGTCGCAACTGCCCGCAACCGCGGCGGCTGGGCTTCGGGCCGCGCTCACAGCACCTGCCTCTACCGTCCAGATGTTCCAGCGCAACAGCGGCATCTTCCCCTTTCAGACCGATCAATACCAAGGCATCCTGCGTCTGGACCACCGGTTTAGCGATCGCGACCTCACCACCTTCCGCTTCAACACAACCAAATCCCACGACACCAACCAGAACCTGGCCGCGCTGGTGGGCTTCTCGCGCGGCTTCGTCAACGATAATTTCGACGCCACCGCCGTCGCCAACTGGACCCACAGCTTCACGCCATCGCTGATCAACGAAGCGCGCGCGCAGTTCAACTACAATAACCCGCTGGTGGCCACCAACGACCCCTACGGTCCGACGCTGGAGATTGCCGGCTATGGCTTCTTCAACCGGGACCGCTTCCTGCCCAGCGACGTCATCACCAGGCGCGAAGATCTCAGCGAGGCCATATCATGGACCCGCGGTTCGCATACGCTCAAAGCCGGCGTCAACGTGCTCATCCGCGAGAATCATTCCGATTCGAAGACGTTCATGAGTGGGCGCTTCACGTTTGGGACGCTGCCAGCTTCGTTCGTTAGCCCAGCGCTCGCCAGCACCACGCTCACGGCGTTGCAAGCCTTCAACCTGGGCCTTGCGCAGTCCTACCAGCAGGGCTTCGGCGATCCCGTGGTGCGCGCGATCTACCCGCTCTACGCCGGTTACGTGCAAGACACCTGGCGGTTGCGGCCGAACCTGACGCTGAACATCGGCCTGCGCTATGAAGTGGATCATCGCAAGTCCCCCATGCCCACCGATAAGAAAGGTTTTGGACCGCGCGTCGCGTTCGCCTGGGATCCCTTTAAGGATCATAAAACCGCCATTCGCGGCGGCTATGGCATGTACCAGTCGGTGATCGATTTCCAGATCGATT
>JBBQUE010000131.1:0-7277 GCA_038212805.1 Bryobacterales bacterium
GCTCAGGCGACATTGAAGAGATTCCGGAAAAGCGGTGCAGCTCTTTCAACGTTTCCTGTTTGACCGTCTCCGGCATGCCGGCCTTTTCGATCTTCTCGCGAAATTCCTGCGTTTCCAGTTCCCGTTCTTCGCCTTCACCCAGCTCTTTGCGGATCGCCTTCAACTGCTCCCGCACATAGAATTCCCGCTGGCTCTGCGATAGTTGCCCCTCCACCTGATTCTGGATCTTCTGCCGCAACTCCAATAGTTCCACCTCGCGCGCCAGTTGCCGGTTGATGAACTCCAGACGCATTCCGGCACCACTTTGCTCCAGCACGGACTGCCGTTCGGCATGGCTCAGGTTCGGCAGATTGCCCGCGATGAAGTCCGCCAAACGCCCTGTTTCTTCAATGTTTCCCGCAGCGGACGAGACTTCGTCTGAGATATTCGGACTTCCCGAAATGATCTGCGTGAATTCGCTGAGAACATTCTGCCGCAGCGCCGTGAGTTCCGGAGTTATTTCCGGCTCAATCTCCGGCAGGCGCTCAATCCGCGCACGCAAAAACGGCTCCTTCGATGTGTATTCCAGGATGCGCATCCTCGAAAGGCCTTCGCAGAATAGCAGCTGACCTTCCCGCAACCGCACAATCTTGTGGATCATGGCAACCGTCCCGGTAAGATACAACTCCCCCGGACCCGGCTCATCTGTTCGGGGATCCGTCTGCGAAACCACGCCGATCAGGCGATTCTCGCCGAGCGACTCAACCAGCGCCACCGATACCGGCCGCCCCACGCTGAGGGGCAGCAGGGCATTTGGAAACAACACGGTATCGCGCACGGAAAGTATCGAGAGCTCTTCAGTGACCGGTTCGGCAGGAGCCGCAACTTCCGGCTGCAGTTCCGGTTCGGCCACCGGATCCACCGGCACTTCTTCGTCAGGCATTGCCTTCAGCTTAGCGGGCCACCGGGTAACAACCAAGTACCCGCAACATATCGGCCAGTTCCGCCAGATGATTCAGCGCGTTCAGCGACACCTTGTCTTCCCTGTGCCCAAGGAAATCCAGATAGAAAAGATACTCCCAGGGCTTGCCACGAAGAGGGCGGGACTCAATCTTCGTCATGTTCAGGTCGCGCAGCGCAAACGCGCTGAGGCATTTGAAGAGCGCACCCGGGACATTCTTTACAGTGAAGACCAGTGAGGTTTTGTACTTCACATTCCCGACCGCCACCGGGGCCTGCGCCTTATCGGGACGACTGAGCAGGAAGAACCGCGTGTAGTTCGCCCGATCATCCTCAATCGATTTCTTCAGAATCTTCGCGCCGTAGATCTCTGCCGCTGTGGCCGAAGCAATCGCAGCCCCATCTGTGAGACCTTCCTCCATCATCATCTTGACGCTGCCCGCCGTGTCATAAAAAGGCACGCGCTCACACTGCGGATTGGCTTCCAGAAAGTGGCGACACTGGTTCAGCGCCACAGGATGCGAGTAGATCCGTTTCACCGCCGACATTCTTACGCCTGGACAGGCGATCAGGTTGTGAACAATTCGTACGAAAGTCTCGCCGCGAATAGAAAGGTCGTATCGAAGCAAATGATCGTAGTTTTCGTGGATAGACCCATGTAAAGTGTTCTCTATCGGGATCACAGCCGCGTCACACTTTCCGTTGACAACAGATTCGAAGACATCCTGAAAAGTCGGCAGCGGCACGGGTGTTGCCTGATCCCCGGCCAGCGTTTTTGTCGCAATCTGACTAAAAGCGCCCAATTCGCCCTGAAATGACACCCGTCGCTTCATTCGTCCTCCATCCCATAGTCCGCCGGCACGGGAACCACTTCGCCCCCCGCAGCAGCGCCGGTGCGCGGGCCATTCCAGCGTCGGATCGCGTCATCCGGCAGCCCGAGCAAATCCATCATACGGTCAACGGTGGAATCGACAAGATCCTCGATGGTGGCCGGCTTGTTATAGAAGCCAGGAATCGGCGGCGCAATAATGCCGCCCATCTCCGCCAGCGCCGTCATTGTTCGCAGGTGCCCCAAATGGAATGGAGTCTCCCGAACCATCAAAATCAACCGCCGACGCTCTTTCAGGACCACATCTGCAGCCCGGATCAACAGATTGGAACTGATACCGCAGGCGATCGCAGACATGGTGTGAATCGAGCAAGGCGCGACAATCATGCCCGCAGTTTGAAAGGATCCGCTGGCAATCGGAGCGGATATATCCTCGAGCGGCCAGCAATAGTCTGCGAACGCCTTCATATCGGCCGCCAGTTTTCCCGTCTCCAGGAACAGGGTTTTCTCCCCGGCCCGGCTCAATATCAGGTGAATTTCCGCGTTTTTTTGACGCCTGATTCGCTCCAGCAGGCGCAAAGGGTAGATTGCCCCGCTCGCCCCGGTCACGCCGACAATAATTTTCAAATTCTCCTCACTTCGTCCGAAGGCCAATCCCAAAAGATACCGGATACATACTACGTCAGTCGTTTTTGGCCGACTGCAACACCTTGTTCTGATTCCGGAACACAATCGCCATTGATTGTTGAACAGCGAACAGGATCAGCGCTATAATCCCGATAGGAAGGAATGGAGTGGCAACATTTTCCAACCCTATCCACATCCCGAGACAGGATCATAACATGGAGGACGCGGGTCAACGCCTACGCAGGGCACGGGAGAGACTGGACCTGCGCGTTCGTGACGTGGAACTCGCCAGCCAGCAGATCGCGGAGCGGCACAACAACCGCGAATTCACGGTCATGATCAGCCGCCTCTCCGAAATCGAGAATCACCGCACGCTGCCCTCGATCTACCGCCTTTACTCGCTCTGCTGTATCTACCGGCTCGATTTGAACGAAGTCCTGACATGGTTCGGAGTTCCCGTTACTTCACTCGCTTCCGACGCCGGCATGGTTGCCATCGGCAAGACGCATTCCGTCGATTTTGATCCCGATACAGCCGAAGTGCTGTTGCCGATATCGCTCAACCCTGGCGTTGACCTGCGCCGGACATTCTTCGTCACGGAAATGGTTCAGCGCTGGGGAAAATTACCGCTCGCTCTGATCAGCGGTGCCGATATCCGCCGCTACCGGTATGGCTTCGTCGGTACAGACGACTGGAGCATGAGCCCCGCGGTCCCGGCGGGTTCCCTCCTCGTCATTGATGACACCAAGCGAAAAATCCAGTCCGGAGGGTGGAGCAGTCAGGCGGAGCGCCCCCTCTACTTCATCCAGCACCGCGACGGGTATTTCTGCCGGTGGTGCAGCGTCCGTGATGAAATGATCAGCCTGATTCCCGATCCTTCATCCGAGGCACCCGTTTTGGTTTATCCGATCAGCGAAGTGGATATTATCGGTCAGGTGATCGGTCTTGCCATCAGCCTCGATCACGAGAAACGACCCCGTAATCGACCCTGATCAGTTCCATCACAATCCCCAGATCTGTATAAAAGAGCTTTCTCTCCACGTCTTTTGACTCCGCCGGAACCCAGACCGCAAACGGTTCCAGCGATAACCAGTTGGAAATCACTTCGCGCTTGTCGCCATCGAGCGAGGAAAGATGTTCGTCAAGCTCCAATTTCTGCCGCCTCAGGCCATAGCATAGCCACTCCTGGAATATCGTCAAATGACTGCGGCGGATCAGGCGGTCTGTGACTTCAGCCCCCACCCGGTCTGTCAGTCCCGCGTGTTCATAAACGCCTGTATTCGGGTTCCGCAACGCGGCCAGATACACCAGGCGACCCAACATTGCGGGAATGCTATCCAGCGTGCGACGCCAGTTTTGCGCGAGCGCGCTTTCTTTTTCCGCCGTCATACCAAACAAAGTGTACAACTATCAACTGTTCGCAACCGATTCCAAAACCGGAATCCGTATTTTTCCCATCGTGAAGACCGATACGTTCTCGCCGGGACGTTCCGAAATCGGGACCTTTTCGGATGTTGCGCCACTTCCCGGGCCAACTTTTGCCAGACTTCAATTGTACCGAAAACCGGTGCACAGAACTTCACACTTCATCCACAGGAGCTTCACCATGCGCAGACTTTTCATCGTTGTTACTCTCGCCTTCACCTACCTGGCGGCCACCGGCGCGGCATCAAAGCTTCCGCCGCCGCAATGCGAACCGAACTGTCCCTGGGTTCGCTAGTTTCACGTTCAATTAAAGCTGCTGTTAAAGATCAGGGTCAGTGCTACGATCTTATAGTTGACTCAGGGTCGTTGAAAACAGCGTGAATCTGACACCGGAAAGCATCCTGATGGATCTCCAAGCCGCGGCGGCAGCTCTGGCTGCCGCGCGTCTGGTGTGGTTGGGGCTTGCCGGGCGACACTGGGCTATTTTAGTCTTTCTGCTCGTAACCACAGCATCAACTCTTTTTTTGGGACTGTGGCCGATGGATCACGTCGTCTACTTTTGGGGCTATCTGGCGCTGCAGCCAGTTATTCTTTTGGCCGATATTGCCGTGGTCCTCCATTTGTTGCAGGCCACCATGTCGGCGTATGTCGGTGTGCAGACCGCCGCGCGCCTAACGTTGCAGGCGGTTATTGCCATTTCGACGCTCGGATCGGCAACCCTCACAGCTCTGTCGTGGGATAACCATGCCAGGCGCAGCACGCACGTCTACTACTGGCTCGTCGTCAATCATTCTGTCCAGTTCGGACTGGCCCTTCTGGTCATCGCCCTGGTACTGTTTTTGTCCAGGTTTCCGATCCGACTCGCCAGAAATACCTATGTTTCCTGTTACTTCTTCTGCGCTATTTTCCTGACAGAAGCCTTCGACAGTCTTCTCGCTACCCTCTCCCCGCAACTCTTCTCCCGCATGGTGGACATGGCAACTATCTTTATCGTGAGCCTTCTGATTTGCGCCTGGGCATCCATGCTGCGCCATCACGCCGCAGATTCCGTGACAGACGGCGTCCATTTCGGAAACCGCGATACCAGCACTTTATTACTCCAGCTCGAATCCCTCAACCAAACGCTATCCCGGGTCGGACGACAGTAATAGTCCACTGTTTTTTGGGACAGCTTGCATTTGACCCGAAAGATAGGATACCCTCTATTCAATTCGATCGGGAAGGAAGTGAACATGGTTATATTCGTAGCGATGATGATTATGAGCGGCGTGGGACTCGCGGCTCTGCATTTTTATTCGAGGCTCCGCCGTCTGGACACAATGACCCGGACCGCCTCGCCCCTGCCGGATGCGGGCCGGTATAAGCCCATGCTTCGGCTTCTGTCTGCTGAAGATGAGCAATTGCTCGCCTCCAATCCCGAACTCCTTCGGAACTTCCGCAAAGAACGGATCGCGATCTTCAGAACATACCTCCGCTCGCTGACCCGTGACTACGGCACGCTCCTTGCCGGTATCAGAACCGCGATGGTCATGGCCTCCGTGGATCGCCCGGACCTGGCCACGGCACTCGCCAGGAATCAGGCACTGTTCGCCATGGCTGTTTGCCGGATTGAGTATCGCCTCGCCCTTTATTCCCTTGGACTTGGCTCGGTGGACGTCTCCGGACTGGTGGAGGCCATTGATCGACTGCGAGCCCAGGTTGGCGTGATGACACCCAGCGCACTGCCTACTGCCGCTTAATCCTCAGTTTCAGCAATACTCGAAAGTAACCCTTCCGGATAACCGGGGTAGTGCTGCACTACCCCGAACTTCTCCCGCAGTTCTTCCGCATCCACCGTCCGCCCGGAAACCCGTATACTGTCTTCGGCCGATCCGCCGTTACCCACACGCAGCAACTCTGCGCACCATTCCCGGATCGCATTGGTCGAACAGGGCAGGTTGTCCGCCAAGGGCCATGCCCCCTCCAGAGTCGAGGTCACAGCAAGTTCCAGAATCGCCGCGAGATCGTCCACATGGACGCGGCTGACGAAAGTATTGCCTTCGGCTCGCGGTGCTTTTCCATCGCGCAAACGAACGTGAATGCCCCGGCCCGGGCCGTAAATCGCAGCGGGCCGGATCACCATCGTAGCCCACGGCTGGGCCCCCAGCCACAACTCTTCTTCCATTCGCCGAATTCCCTTTTCCTCTGAAGGCTCCATGGCGCTGGAGCAATCCACAAACGACTGCCGACCATAAACGCCTGTAGAAGAGATATAGATGACGCGGCCCGGACGAATTCCCTGGATAAAGATACGGATTCCGTCATTTTCTTCCGCAGGCAGCGGGGGCACTGTGTGAACAACCACCCCTCCCGCCGGAACGGAATCGATGGCAGAGGCGTTGTACTCAAGCACGGTCAACCCGATTGCCGCCAGATCCGCATAGCGCGAAGGGTTTCGCACAACTGCCATGACAGGAACTCGCCGCAACAGCAGCCGACGCGCCAGTCGTTTGGTGGTGAAGCCCAGGCCCAGCAAAACCACCGGGCCGGGCACGGAATCAAACGCGGCGGAGTTTGCTGACGCGTCCAACTTCCACCCATTCGACCACAAAAATGTCGCCCTTATGGTCGAAGCAGGCGCCGTGCGGAGCCACAAACTTGCCCGGCCTAAACTTGTCCCGTGTCATCGTGCGCGTCTTACGCCATTCGGTTGCCGAATCATCGCCCAGGTGCTCAATCACTTTGTTGTTCTTGTCCAGCAAGGTGACGCGCGCTCCCAGATCCGGAATCACCGTGTCGCCGTTTTTCGAATAGCCAAAGTGGCAGGGCTGGTTGGTGCCGTCAACAAAATCAATATGTTTCCCGTCCAGCGTAAAGCGCTGAATCCGGTTGTAGCCACGGTCCGCCACTGTTAGATTCGTTTCCTTCGAGCGGGTATCCACAATAAGGCCGTGCGGGCAGTTCAGCCTCCCGGCCTCTTTCCCCAGCCCCCCAAATGTCCGGATGTATTCGCCCTTGTTGTCGTACTGGCAAATATAGCTGGAACCATACCCGTCGCCAACATAGACATCGCCGTTGGGCGCAATGGCCAGGTTGGTCGGGCTGTACTTCACCTTCTTGCCGTCCGCGCCAGGCTTGTAGGCGTCTGATTTGTCCGGATAGCCAATACTCCACACCTGCTCACCCTTCAGGGTAGCTTTGGAAACGGTAGCCCGTTTGGTATCGCAAAGGTAAAGGAATTCCTCTTTGCCTTCTTTGTGGATGTGCAGACCGTGCGCCCCACCCATGTAGTCCGCGCCCCAACTGGTCACAAACTTGCCTTTGGCATCGAAAACCACCATGGCATTGTGGCTCTGGCTGGCCTTGTTAACGGTGTGGTGGATGTAGATATGTCCCTGCGAATCCTCGCAGACGCCGTGCGTATTGCCGTACTGAATATCCTGCGGAAGTTCACCCCAGTCGTGGGTCACTTCATATT